>NZ_JBGJZU010000050.1:0-47938 GCF_041354475.1 Microcoleus sp. | reverse complement strand
GGGTGGTTCTTCCTTGGGGGTAGGGGGTGGTTCTTCCTTGGGGGTAGGGGGTGGTTCTTCCTTGGGGGTAGGGGGTGGTTCTTCTTCCTTCCATCCAAGCTTCAGCAATTAACCCATTTACTGCTACAATGGCCGCCGTTACTGCACTCGGCCCAGAGAGTTGACCGAGGTGTAAAATAGCTAAATTGTGGGGGCTTTGGGTGTAAGATAGTGATGTCCACCACAGCGAACCTTGACTCCAAAAACTTTCTAAAGCACACCATAATGCCGTGCCAATTAAAACACGAATTAATGATGAGAATTTGGAGTTACCCCCCCCAGCCCCCCCTTGTAAAGGGGGGGAGTGAAGAGTTCCCCTTTTAAAAATGGGGGAGTTAAGAAGAACCCCCCCCAGCCCCCCCCAAGGGGGGAAAGAAGAGAGGGAGTTGAAAGTTACAAATAGCCATGCCCAAACAGCAACTAAGGCGGCTCCCCAGAGAGTGATGAATGCCCAACAAAAAAGTGCGATCGCTAAACTAGGCCACCACGGAACCCCCAACCAAGTCATGGGGTGAATTCCCATAATCCAAGACAAAGCTAATCCGTGATAGCCAATTCCCCAGAGTAAAGGAAGAAGGAACAAGGAAGAGGGAATAAAAAAGAATTTTTGTTTGTTTACTTCTTGTTTTGGCTGTTGGTAATCTACAACCAAAACCCAGAGGGGAACTAAGGCGAACCAAGCCAAAAGCCAAGCATTTACTGGTGCGGTTGTCAATCCCATCACAATACCGCCCAAAAGTGCGATCGCCCATCCTAATTTCTGAGGTGTATTCACCTCGATTTTTTGAAATTTGCGTTTATTAAATGAGCTACTTATATAAAATCCTCTCTTCATCGTCCTGTATTAAACTCTCTCTTCTCTTGCTTCGCGTACTTCGCGCCTTCGCGGTTAAATCATTCCGATACAACCGGAATTGATATTACTACGCGCTTTGTTATCTCAAAAAAACCTCCCTTCAGGTCGGAAACCTAAAGGAAGAAAACCTTTTATCTCAAGTACAACAATGTCTTTAGGAGCAATTATGGCAAGCTAGATCGCACTCCGGCATCTATCTAATGATAGAAATTATCGGCAAGGTGGCTAAGTATTTTGAATTGCTGCTTTGAGACTCTTGCAGAATTGGGCGATAGATTCTAAACCCTGTTCTGGAGTGCCATCAGCTAAACGTTTGACAAAAGCACTGCCCACAATGGCAGCATCTGCGCCCCATTCTTTCACTTGACGAGCGTGTTCCGGTGTCGAAATCCCAAAACCGATGCCGATGGGTTTTTCGGTGACGCTGCGCAGTTCTTGCAGTAACTCTTTTGCTCGCTTTTCTAATCCATCCCGCACTCCTGTAACGCCGGTGACGCTGACTAAGTAAATAAATCCTTGAGACTGCTTAGCAATAGCTTCTATGCGGCTTTTGGGACTTGTGGGAGCCACTAATAATGTGAGTTCAATGCCTAATTTGTTGGCTGGTTGAATTAGGGTTTCGGCTTCTTCTAAGGGCAAATCTGGTACTACTAATCCCTGGACTCCGGCACTTTTGATTTGCTGCAAGAAAGTTTCTACACCTCGATACAAAATCGGGTTATAGTAGGTGAACAGAATAATGGGCGATCGCAAATTAGGGCTAACTTTGGCGACCATTTCCAGCACGTCATCTAAGCGAGTTCCGTGCTGCAAAGCCCTGGTAGCAGCAGCTTGAATGACTGGCCCGTCAGCCAGGGGGTCGGAATAGGGAACACCAAGTTCGATCGCATCAGCACCGTTGTCATCCAAAACTTGCAGTGCTTTGGCCGTTGTCTCCAAGTCGGGGTCGCCAGCAGTAATGAAAGGGATTAAAGCGCACTGATTTTTTTGGCGCAGGTTTTCAAAGCAATTAGAAATAGTCATTAGTTATTGGTTATTAGTCAGTGGTTATTGATTATTGGTTATTGGCAGCACCGCGCCCTGAGCGTAGTCGAAGGGCGCCGCTAATAACAAATAACTAATTATTTTTTTCCTGTTCAATTTCAGCTTGAATTTTTGCCAATTCTTCGGGAGTCAGTGCATCAAGCTGCTTCTGCAATACTGCTTCTTTGTAGTCCTTCAGTTGCTGACTGTAGGTCATACCTTGAGTAACAGCTCGAAATAGATAGGTAGCCAGCCATCCAATTAAGCCGGCCACCAAAAATAATTGACTCCAGATACCAGCCTTGGTGCTGTCGAGTCCCGCCAATTGCAGCAACAAGTAGGCTAACCCACCAGCCACAAAGACACCGAGTGTGATTCCAATTACGTCTATACGTCGCATTTAGGCTTCTATCTGCCGCCGTTTGGGGCGAAAATTTAAAAATGGAGCTAGGAGAAACATACCTGGGAAAAAGAAGAACATCAAGAAGTACATGAACGCCCGTTCCAAAGAAGTAGCAATGTACCAGCGGCTGTTGAGATAGGCGTAGGTAGCTGCGGGTACTACCAGGAGATAAGCTCCCGCCAAGACGGCGTACAGCAGTAGGGTAATATACATAGATTTGCTTTAGGGGAATAATTACAGGCGGTAGGTGAGATAGGCGCGATCGCCTAGGACACACTGATTGATTATTGTACCGCTTAGGGGGATGCAGCGCAGTTTTTGAGAAATTTTCGATTAGGGGTTGCGTAAAATAGGGTTTTGGTTGTATTGTATAAAGCTGTGGTTGTCTGTGGGGGCATAATCCTGCTACAGTAACTTAAATCAGGGGGTGTGGCGGAATGGTAGACGCTACGGACTTAAAATCCGTTGACCCGAAACGGTCGTGTGGGTTCAAGTCCCTCCACCCCCATTCAAATTCGATGCTTTGTGAGTCAAGACTCTCAGATTTACTGATTGACCGAGATTTTTGTTTGCCGCTCATCATAACCATAAGAAGCTCTCTTCCCTCTGGGATGAATTAAAAATTATGGTCATTAAAGATATCGGAGAACAAGGTCTTTTAAAAATATTGCAAAAATTCTGCCCCCCAGAGATAGTCGGTGATGATTGCGCTGTGATGGTGACAAGTCCCAACCAATCTCTGGCTGTGACGACGGATATGTTGGTGGATGGAGTGCATTTTAGCGATCGCACTACCAGCCCCTATGATGCAGGATGGCGCGCGGCAGCCGCGAATTTGTCGGATCTGGCAGCGATGGGAGCAAGACCTCTGGGGGTGACAGTAGCCCTGGCTGTGGCGGCGGATACGGCTGTGCTCTGGGTGGAAGAGTTTTATCGGGGGATGACGGCTTGTTTGCAAGTGTATCAGACGCCGATCGCCGGGGGAGATGTTGTACGATCGCCCGTTGTGACTGTGGCGATTACGGCTTTTGGGGAGGTTGAGCGCGATCGTATCATTAGTAGGTTACAGGCGCGATCGGGCTGGGCGATTGTGGCTACGGGTGTTCACGGGGCCTCTCGCGCTGGATTGGAGTTGCTGTTGAATCCTGAATTTGGGCAAAATCTCACCACAGGCGATCGGGCTACTTTGATTCTAGCCCACCAGCGCCCTCAACCGCGGCTGGATGTTTTGCCTGTGCTTTGGGAAATCTTGGGTTGTGAAGATGGGATGGAACCCCCCCTCAGTCCCCCCCTTGCTAAGGGGGGGAAGCCGGATTTGAATTCTCCCCCCCTGGGTAAGGAAGGGAAGCCGGATTTGAATTCTCCCCCCCTGGGTAAGGAAGGGAAGCCGGATTTGAATTCTCCCCCCCTGGGTAAGGGGGGGAAGCCGGATTTGAATTCTCCCCCCCTGGGTAAGGAAGGGAAGCCGGATTTGAATTCTCCCCTCGTTGGTAAGGGGGGGAAGCCGGATTTGAATTCTCCCCCCCTGGGTAAGGAAGGGAAGCCGGATTTGAATTCTCCCCTCGTTGGTAAGGGGGGGAAGCCGGATTTGAATTCTCCCCTCGTTGGTAAGGGGGGGAAGCCGGATTTGAATTCTCCCCCCCTTAGCAAGGGGGGGCCGGGGGGGGTTAATTCTCCCACGCTGATGAATGAGGATCTAAATTCTCCCCCCCTTAGCAAGGGGGGGCCGGGGGGGGTTAATTCCCCAATTGCGATCGCCGGAATGGACAGTAGCGATGGTTTAGCAGATGCGATTATTCAAATTTGTCGGGCTAGCGGTGTTGGTGCAAAAGTCGATCGCCCCAAAATACCAATTCCCCATATTTTCAGCGAACTTATATCAACAGAAAAAGCTTTAGAATGGGCATTGTACGGCGGGGAAGACTTTGAGTTAGTGCTGTTTTTGCCACTGGTGCAAGCTGAGTTATTGGTAGAAAAAATCGGAAATGGGGCCGCGATTGTGGGAATGACTACAGATAGCACGGATATCTGGTTGACTGATAGCAGCGGTATTTATCCTGATGTTGTATTAAAGCTCGATCGAGGATTTCAGCACTTCTAAATAATCTCTTAGTCAGCCTAGGAACTTGGGCGAGGGTTGAGTCAAGCCGGCGAACCATTGGTTCTGTTACTGTAAGCAGTAGCCAGATTCTGTTGAGTTTGAGCAAACTTTTCGCTCCCAGGTTCCCGATTATTTAAAACTATTTGATAACCAGTAATGGCTATTTCCATATTCTTCTCTTTATTACCGCTGCTAAACTCACTAATATGACTACTCAAACTTTCAATTAGGCCAATAATTGAGCTAATTGTTTCTGAATTTTCACCGTCCAGTAACTTAAAAGAAACTTGCTCTAAAGTCCGGGCAAAACTGTCATTGAGGAGATGTTGCCGTTGAGCTAGCATGGGGAAAATTACTGCACTATCGCTATTGCTAGCTTGTTCTGCTTGCAATAATTCTAGGAAGAAGTTTGCATATTCTTGAAAATTTTCACCTTCAGATATATTGCTATCTCCGTCATCATTCATATCCATAAATTGCCCTAGCTCACGGGCCAGATTTCGCAGAAATTGAGCGCCATTTTCCCCTCCTTGTTGAGCCAAGGTTGATGCTACTAACTCGCAAGTTTCCAGAAATCCGCGATCCAACAATTCTGAGTTATCCTGTAATATCTGCGGTTCTTCGACCTTGGGGCAATTCAGCAAGCTGTGAATTAATTGGAGATAGGCTTGGGCGCGGTTTTCTTCCATTGTGGAGAGTTGTCAATAACACCGGAATGTATTTTATCATGATTGGTCGGTGACGAGAAACCGGGTTTTTGCGACAGACTTGGTTACAGGCGAAAACTCTGGAAAAAACCCGGTTTCTTTGGTTATGTGTAGAAAGAATGGAGTCGGCGATTGAAATCGCCCCATCATCTATTACAATTGATTTGGATCGATTCCCATTTCTCGGAGTCTTGATTCTAAAGCTTGCGATCGCGACGGGTCAAACATTTCGAGTCCCTTGTCAGATAACTGGAACCGCACGCCCAGTCTGGGACTGATCCAACCGTCTATTTGTTCGATCGCTTCTAATTGTTCTTGTTGACGTTGCCATCCTGTAAACGATTTCAACGTCATTGGTAGCTTATTGACATAATGCTACTTTGGGAATTAATCTCTCCAAAATTTGCTCGATCGCCTTGGCAGTCCAATCAATATCAGCTTCCGTTGTTTCCCGTCCCAGACTCAACCGAATGCCGCAAATAGCCATGGTTTTGCTATATCCCATTGCCAATAATATCGAACTTGGAGTTAGTTTTCCGCTGTTACAAGCAGAACCGGAACTAATGCCAATTCCGGCCAAATTGAGCTGTCTTACTAAAGTTTTTCCCGTCACTTTCCCTGGGTCGCAGTCGGGAGAAACAATGCAAAAACTGACGTGGTGTGGCAGTCTACAATATCGATCGCCAGTTGGTACTAAACTAGGTACGTGGGCTAATCCGTCAAAAAGGCGATCGCGCAATTCAATTAATCTTGCAGTTTCCCCATCCATCTCCTGGGATGCCAATTCCGCCGCCACCCCAAAACCCACAATTATGGGCACTGCTTGCGTCCCGGAACGCAGTTTCAATTCTTGGCCACCACCAGTCAAGATTGGCGCTAATTTTACACCAGGACGCACGTAAAGCGCCCCCGCACCTTGGGGCCCATACAGCTTGTGACTGGAAAGGGAAAGCAAGTCTACGGGAAGTTTCTGGACATCGATGGGTAATCTGCCAGCAACTTGAACTGCATCGGTATGAAACAGGATATCGCGATCGCGGGCGATCTTTCCTAATGCTTCAATTGGTTGCAGCGTGCCAACTTCGCTTTGTCCGTAAATAATGGAAATTAACACTGTATTCGATCGCACTGACTGCTGCAAATCCCAAGGGTGAACTCGCCCAAGTTTATCCACCTGTAGGCGAGTCACTTCCCATCCCCACTGTTCAAGTTGTAGCGCGGTTTCTGATACTGCTGAATGCTCTACGCTAGAGATAATTATGTGCTGTGGCGTAGTATAAAGACGCGCAATTCCCAGGATGGCTAAGTTGTCAGCTTCAGTACCACCTGAAGTAAAAATCATCGATTCTGGGAGAGCGTTAATCAGGCTAGCTACCTGCATTCTGGCTAATTCTAAAGCTGTGGCGGCTCTTTGTCCCCACTCGTGCAAACTCGAAGGATTTCCCCACAGTTGAGCAATAGCTTTTTGCATCGCATCAATTGATTCTGGGCGTGTGGGAGTCGTGGCGCTATAGTCGAGATAAATTTGCATGGCTTTAAATAGGTTAGTTATTGGTTATTTGTTATTGGTTATTTGTTATTGGTTATTTGTTATTTAACTAACTTCCCGGTTTACAAACATTATAGTCTTCGTGGGACAAAACTTTTTGGGGAATCAAGAACGTCCCACAATCTTCGCAGAGCATTCTGTAGTTGCGCGTTACAGGAATACTCACGATCAAACGATTGTGACGCAGGCGTTTGCCACCGAAATCTCTGTAATTTTTATTTTCACCTAAAGCTGCTATAATTGCTCGTGCTTTAGTAACTACATGATCTGGCAGACCTCTGAGATCGATGATATCTCTGGCAAATGAAGCCTCCTTTTCCTGTTTTTTGGTTTGTTTTTCCGCCCGCAGTTGGACGCACTGCTGCTGTGCTGCAAACTCTTGCGTACAGCGATGACACGCTTTACCATATCCTTTGTGACCGCACGGAAAAAGGGTTTTTCTTTTAGCCATAAAGCAGCAGTATCGGGTTCGATCCACGCCCCTGAATGCTGCTACCCTACCAGTGATGCTTCCGGCATCGAGGCAGTCTTAAAAGACGTACAATCTATTCCCTTTCATAAATTTAATAGGTTCTAACCATACATTATCGAATATATTTGAACAGTAAGCTGATAAATAACCTCAAGATTTTTTAAACTTTTGTGGATAAACTTTTTTATATTTTACTGCGTTTGTGCTCGCTTTTGTTACTGACAATCGGTCTGGCTGCTTGTGGACAACGAGAGCAAGAGTTGCCTAAATCCTCTCCCAGTCTGACTCCCTTGCCTCAAGACCCTTTGTTGCAAGTATACTTCAATCAGTCACTCACTTCCAGTTATACAGAGCCTTATCGTCTGCAAACTAGACCTGGAGATGATTTGGAAAAGTTGGTCACGGAGGCGATCGCCACTGCTGAATCGACGGTAGACGTAGCGGTGCAGGAGTTTCGCTTGCCCGGTATAGCGCGAGTTTTAGCCGATCGCCAACGTTCTGGGATCAAAGTGAGATTGATTGTGGAACATATGTATAGTCGCCCTTGGAGCGATTTTTCCGCGTCGGAGTTAGGAAAATTACCAGAAAGAGAGCGCGATCGCTACCAGGAATTTGTTCAACTTGCAGATACCAATAAAGACGGGAAATTGAGTGCCGATGAAATCCAGAAAAATGATGCTTTGCTAATTCTCAAAAATGCAGCTATTCCTTTAATAGATGATAGGGCTGACGGTTCTAAAGGTAGCGGCTTGATGCACCATAAATTTGTGATTATTGACAATAAAACCGTGATTGTAACTTCTGCTAATTTTACAACTAGCGATGTACATGGTGATTTCAAAACAGCAGAAAGCCGTGGCAACGCTAACAATTTATTAAAAATTCAAAATCCTGAATTAGCACAAATATTTACTCAAGAATTTAACATCATGTGGGGCGATGGACCAGGAGGCAAACCAGACAGTAAATTTGGCATTAAAAAGCCCTTTCGTCAAGTACAAAAAATCCGAGTAGGGAATGGGACTGTGGCGGTGCAATTTTCGCCGACTTCCAAGACATTACCTTGGGAAAAAAGTGTTAACAGTTTGATTAATAAAACTTTGGGACGTGCCAAAAAGTCAGTGGATTTGGCACTGTTTGTTTTTTCGGCTCAGCGGTTAGCAAATACTCTGGAAATTGAGGCGAGGCGGGGAGTTGCAGTGCGAGCTTTAATTGACTCTAATTTTATTTATCGCCCTTACAGTGAAGGTTTGGATATGATGGGGGCGACTTTGATTGAACATTGCCAGTTGGAAGCGGACAATCGCCCTTGGAAACAACCCCTGACTACGGTGGGAGTGCCTGTGTTACCAAAGGGCGATCGCCTGCACCACAAATTTGGGGTTGTAGATGGAAGTATCGTGATTACAGGCTCTCACAACTGGAGTGAGGCGGCAAATCATGGGAATGATGAGACGCTATTGGCGATCGACAATCCGGTAGTTGCAGCCCATTTTGAGCGGGAGTTCGATCGGCTTTACAAAGGTGCAATGTTGGGAATTCCGCCTCGAATCAAGCAGAGAATTGATGCTAGGAAAAAAGAGTGCGAATCAGTACCATTAGCATCCAAATCTTCAACAGTGGCGGCGGGAAATGTGGCAGCCAAACTTCCAATTTCTGCTGGTAAAAAATTAGTTAATTTGAATACCGCGAGTCAGGCAGAATTGGAGACTTTGCCTGGAGTTGGGCCAAAGTTAGCCGAAAGGATTATGGCAGCGCGGCAACAGCAACCTTTCACATCTGTGGACGACGTGGCGCGGGTGCAGGGCATTGGGGACAAGCTTTTAGAGAGATGGCGCGATCGAGTAACTTGGTAATTAAGTTTGTACTCAGGACTTCATTCCTGACAAAGTTCACAGTCCGAAATTCCATCCTTCCTTTCGCAACCCAGCATCAAAGACTCAAGTCCTCACTAGAAACCTATTGAACCTACTTTGACAACAAAAGGGCGAAAGATTGGCGACGAAGTTGCCTGAGTTAGGAGTAAATCCGAACCCATTGAAAACTAACAATTTTATGCGATTTCCCCGACTTCTTAAAGAAGTCAGGGATCTGGATCTATTGGGCAGTGGACTTACTTAATAGCGGTCAATAGCACTTATTCCCAGTTTATCGAGTCAGCCGCTGGCCGTCCTTGAACACTCCCGGAAAGCGCTTGCCACTGGTATCGATAATGATGCCCTTGCCGTGAGGCAATCCCTTACGGAACTCTCCCTCATAGCGAATACCATTAGAGAACGCGCAAGTACCTCTAGCATCGAGATCTTGATTAAAAAACTGTCCCGAACACCGGGTACCGTCGGCGCGGGTGAATACCCCCGCACCTAAAGGTTTACCCCCCAAAAATTGACCGACAAATCGATCGCCATTAGCAAAAATGAATTGCCCCTGTCCAGTCGGCGTACCCACTTTCCAATCGAGAGAAAACGGCCCAACGTAGCGATCGCCATTAGTAAAAATAGCAGTCCCAAAACTAATTCTGCCATTTCGGAATACGCCCTCGACGCGAGCATCATCCTTAAAAATAAATTGTCCTCGACCATTTGGCTGGCCAAGGCTGAACAGCCCCTCATAGCGATCGCCGTTAGAGTAGATATACACCCCCGTGCCGCCCGGTAAACCGTTAACTAAGTCTCCGATGTAGCTATCGCCATTATCATAATCGCACCGAACTCTAGCTGTAGCGATAGCTGGCACACAGCGACCGGTTCTAGCTCCTCCTTGCGCCATTGATGGCAATGGATAAGTCGCATAACTACCAATGCCCAAAACTGATGCAACTAATAAAGCAATTCCACTGGTTTTAAAACGGGAAATCATTAAGCAAGTTTCTCCTATGCGATTCTGGATATTATTTTCCTTCGTCATTTGTCGTTTGTCCGATTTCCGCTCAAAACTGGCCTTAAAGGCTCAATTTATGATTTACGAAAGTCCCGGTTTGCCATTGCGGAATACCCCCGGAAAGCGTCTGCCACTAGCGTCGATCATCGTCCCGACACCGTGAGGCAATCCCTTTCGCAATTCTCCTTCATAGCGCGTACCATTAGGGAAAGTGCAGGTAACGGAAGCATCAAGTCCTAGATTAAAAAAACTACCTGAGCAGCGAGTTCCGTCTGCCCGCACCAATAGCCCTGGCCCAAAGGGTGAACCTGCAAAGAATAGTCCTTCATAGCGATCGCCATTGGAATAAAAAAATTGACCCCGCCCAGCCGGTTGACTACTAATCATATTAGTCTGAACATTTCTAACGACTCCAAAGTCTCCGATGTAGCGTTCTCCATTCGGAAAAATCACCGTCCCAGACCTCATTGTGCCGTCTTGGAAGATGCCTATGTAGCGGCCATCATCTTTAAAAATAAATGTCCCTCGGCCATTGGGGACTCCATTGCGAAATTGTCCTTCGTAGCGATCGCCATTAGCATATACATAAACACCCGTACCATCGGGCAAGCCATTCACAAAGTCTCCCTCGTAGTTGTCGGCCCCCTCATAATTACATTTCACTTTCCCCGTAGGAGGATTACCTTGACATACGGGAGGACGTTTGCCTTCTTCTTTTTTTGGCTCATCTTTTGGTTGAGCAATTGACGGCTGAGGATTCAAGAGATTAGTCGCGCTTCCGATACAAGAAGCAACTAATATCACCATCCCTAATTTTTGAATTGAACCGAGCATGAGAAATCTCCTTTGACTTGAAAATATAGGGATTTTAGAGAAGTTAAGGCTTGCTGAAATGTTTGGTATTTTTCAATTCTAATGTTGATTTTTCAGGAGCGCTAATTGCTGTGTCTTGGCTGTAGGGACACTCCAAGAGCCCATTGGTGTCAATTTAAGGTAGAACCTATAGTCCGCCAGGGGTTGAAACCCCTGCCTCAAAGCTCAAGTCCTCTCAAGAGGACTGAAGAGAAGAATTTTCAACTCATTAGTCCTCTTTAGAGGACTTTAGCTATTAGACAGGGAATTCATTCCCTGGCGGACTGGCGGGAGGACTAACAGATTTGGCGGGCTGATATCGAAGTCAGCCCTAAATACAAAAAGGCAAAAATTAAAGTTTTTGCCCTTAGCATTTTTGCTGCTTTACTGTCAATTATTAGCGCCCCGTCGCTCTATTAGCATTTGGCAGACGACTAATAACTGCATTGGCGGGTTTTGGTTCACGACTTGGGGGTTTTTCCCCAACTGCTTTGGCAACCTCAACGCCGTTTTCTTCCAGAATCACGATCGGATCAGCTCCTGACTTGACATCAACACGCTTCACCAAAACTTTCCCGTTAGACAATCGTTGCCCTACTTTGACATATCGACTGGTTGGTTCATTCGGTACTCTCACAATCACTTGCGTCTCGTTCCCCACTTTCACAACACCGCTGACTTCAGTGCCTGTAGCGAGGTCAGTAGAAGGTGGTGGAGGAGGCCCAGGAATTGCCGGCACTTGCTTGACTGGAGGCGGATTGGGGTCTACCCACTGGGGCGGACGCTTGTCTACTGGCAGTGGTGGTAGATTCGGCACTCCTAGGGGTTTAGCTGCAATTGGCTGGGGCGGGCGTGGATTCCTAGCGGTCAGCGGATTCCTATCGGCAGTTGTTGCTGGATTTGGACGGCGGCTCAATTGAGGCGTATTTAGCCCCGGAACTTGGCGCGGGGAGCCAACTTGCGAGCCATCACCTCCCGGCAAACCGGGCTGTCCGGGGCGACCACCAAAGGGAGGCGCATTGAGTCCCGGAACTTGGCGCGGGGAGCCAACTTGCGAGCCATCACCTCCCGGCAAACCGGGCTGTCCGGGGCGACCACCAAACGGAGGCGCATTGAGTCCGGGAACTTGGCGCGGGGAGCCAACTTGCGCGCCATCGCCTCCTGGCAAACCACCCTGTTCGGAGCGACTTGCCAATTGAGGAGCATCTACTCCCGGTACTTGCCGTGGGCTGCCAAGTTGCGCTCCCTCGCCTCCCGGCAAAGTAGGATTTTGGGGAGAGCGAAGGCGTGGTATTTGTGGCACCGCAGCTAAGTCCCTACCCAGGGCCTTTTCCCCTGCGGGTTCAGGATTTGTCGGAGTTTCGGATAGAACTGGCAGCAGAGGTGCTTTTGCAATTGTTCGCGCCTCATAGTCTTGATCGCGGACGGCTGCATCAAGCCTATTCTTTCCCTGTCGCCAAACTGCTTGCAGCAAATTGATTCGCGTCACGCAAGAAAGAGATCCCCTTCTTTCTGTCGGTGGTCGATATACCTCAATTGCTTCTGCAATTTGCGGCACGATGGAACACCGGAGAGCATCAGGAGGTGATTTATCTCCGTAAATGTTCCACAAGTTTGAGGCTATTACATATTCATCAAGAGTTTTTTGTATTCTTCGGAAGAATGGTCGGTTAGTTAGGAGTAACTCTCGTCTGGTTGAATTCTTGCTTCCTTCTTTGCCGTAAATGGTATCGACTAATAGACCCAGATCCGTACGGTACTCAGAATTTTGTGTGGTGTCATCCAGCAGAGCCTGAAGCGTCCTGAATTCGCTGACAATGCCTCTTGCTGTCGGGCTGAGATTGATTGGGGGAGCGGCGGGGCCTTTGAGTTTAGTTCCTCCAATTTGGACAGGGCGAGTTAGCTCTGGCAGTTTGGGTAGCAGGTCAATCTTTCGCGATACCAGTTTGGGCAATGGATTCGCTGTCATCGGCCCTGCTGCAACTCCTACCGATTCTGCTCCGGCTGGGTTTTGAACTGCGATCGGTGGCAGCGGCCCAAAGGGGTCTATCTGAGCAGGATTTGGTGTCAACGCTCCCGACGGTATGGGTTGACCAGGCGCTGGTGGGTTTTTGGGCTGGCTCTTGTTGTCGCCAATCCCTGTGGCACTCTGTTGTGCCCGTTGGTCTGGGTTGGTCGATCGAATTAAGCCCGGAGGCTGAGCCGCTACGACTGGAGACTGGAAAGTCTGAGTTCCTGGGGTGGGGCTAGCTGCTGCTGACGGTGATGGAGAAGCTCCACCAGGAGTGGGGCTGGGGCTGGCTGTGTTGCCACCCCCACCGTCACCACAGCCTCCGATCGAGAAAGCTAGTAGTCCTATAGTTGCAAAATATAAAAGTTTGTGCATTGCCGATCGCCCCTAAATGCTTGATTTCAAGATCCAACAAGGCTTTGCAATTACAGCCTGTTATCGCTTTTAGTTTATCTGTGTTCGATGTTATGCGATCGCTTCACAATTGCCAAGTTCCCCCAGGTGTCATTCCCACCGTTCTCACCGTTACCCCGACCATCGCCATCGCCTTGAGTCCGCAATTTTTCCCCTCACAGCCCTAGGCCTCTCTAGAAAAGCCCCTCTGGAACAGGCTGTTTGACCCAAAAAATGGGATTCAAGCCCCGTCCTTCTAGGACGGGCGAGTGTCAACTGTGCCACAATAACTATTGCAAAGGTCCATAGTCTTGACATCTAAAGGTCAATTATGTTAATTTGCCGTTTTAATAGTGAATGAAAATTTCATTCCGTAAAAAAGAAAATCCCCTAAAATTATCCCTTGGCTTCGGGTGAACAATCACACCGTATATAACTGATTAACTGAGAAATTATACTTACAAATAGGGTATTGTCATGCCACAAGCGTCCGTATCTCCTGTAGTGCTGATTATTCTAGACGGCTGGGGTTATCGTGAAGAAAAAGACGGAAATGCGATCGCCACTGCAAAAACACCAGTTATGGACAGTCTGTGGGCCGCTTATCCCAGAACTCTAATTCGCACTTCTGGCAGAGCCGTAGGCCTACCCGAAGGGCAAATGGGCAACTCCGAAGTCGGTCACTTGAATCTGGGTGCGGGTAGGGTAGTCCCTCAAGAGTTGGTGCGGATCTCTGATGCAGTGGAAGATGGTTCTTTGCTGAGCAATCCGGCTCTAGTTAAGCTTTGCGAGGAAGTGCAAGCTAGGGGCGGGAAGTTGCACCTGACTGGCCTTTGTTCCGAAGGTGGGGTTCATTCCCATCTCAGTCATATTCTAGGTTTGCTGAAATTGGCAAAAGCCCAGGGCATTTCTGAGGTTTGCATTCACGCCATTACCGACGGCCGCGATACTACCCCGAAAGAGGGTGTGGAAGCTCTCGCCAAAATAGAAGGTTATATCCAAGAGGTAGGGATTGGCAAAATAGCTACTCTCAGCGGTCGCTATTATGCGATGGATCGTGACAAGCGCTGGGATCGGGTGCAACGTGCCTATGATGTGATGGTGACTGAGAGTGTGCCTGATGGTCGATCGGCTGTGGAGGTATTGCAGGCATCTTATGGTGAAGGGGTGACGGACGAGTTTGCCCTCCCGACCCGCATTGCGCCCGGAGCAGTGGCATCCGGCGATGGGCTGATTTTCTTTAATTTTCGCCCGGACAGGGCTAGAGAGTTGACTCAGGCCTTTGTCGATCCAAATTTTAAAGGGTTTGAACGGCAGTTAATTGAGCCGCTGACCTTTGCTAGTTTTACTCAATACGATCCGAAGTTGTCTTCTGTTTTGGTGGCTTTTGAACCTCAGAATTTGAACAATATTCTGGGTGAGGTAATCTCGAAACAGGGTTTGCGGCAGTTGCGGACGGCGGAAACTGAAAAGTATGCTCATGTGACTTATTTTTTTAATGGAGGTCTAGAAGAGCCTTTTGAGGGAGAAGACCGGGAAATGGTGCAGAGTCCGATGGTGGCGACTTATGATGAGGCACCAGAAATGTCGGCGGCCCTGGTGACGGATGGGGCGCTGGCGGCGATTGAGAAGGGTATTTATTCGTTTGTGGCGATTAACTACGCTAACCCTGATATGGTGGGTCATACGGGGATGATGGATGCGACTATAATTGCGATCGAAACTGTGGACAAATGTTTGGGGAGGCTGGTGACTGGCGTTACCAAAGCTGGGGGAACGGCAATTATTATCGCTGACCACGGTAATGCTGAGCAGATGTTTGATGAGGATGGGAATCCTTGGACGGCTCACACTACTAACCCAGTGCCGTTTATTCTCGTAGAAGGCGAAGGTCTGAAGATTCCTGGTCACGGAACGGATGTTCCTTTGAGGGAAGATGGCTGTTTGGCTGATATTGCACCGACGATTTTGGAGTTTTTGAGATTGCCTCAGCCTCCTGAGATGACAGGACGTTCTATGATTCGATCGGCTGATTTTGAAGTTCGTGCTAATCGCTCTCCGGTGCGAGTCCGGTTGTAGTAGGGACGCGGCAATGCCCATTGGTGTCAACTTAAGGTACAACCAATAGTCCGACAGGGGTTTAAACCCCTGTCTCATAGCGAAAGTCCTCTCAAAGAGGACTGAAGAGTTAATTGATCTGTATTGGTTTCAGGCAAATATTCAGTCAGTTTCAGCCAAATATTCAGTCGGTTTCAACCGACTTTAGCTATGAGACAGGGGTTTCAACCCCTGGCGGACTCGTGGAATGACTGACAGACTTAATGCGCTGACAGCTTAAGTTGACACCTATCGACATCACCATCTCCCCACATAAATTGCGAGCGCTCGACCAGATTTGATATAATAATTAATTACCGATTACCAATTACCAATTACCGAGAATTATGAATATTGTTTCTCTCTTACAAGTTATCTGGTCTGTGTCTGCTTTCGGAGTTGTAGTTCTTGTGTTGCTGCACAGTCCTAAAGGTGATGGCATTGGAGGTATTGGAGGACAAGCTCAATTGTTTACAAGTACCAAGAGTGCTGAGACTACTCTGAATCGGATTACTTGGGGTTTGGCTATTGTTTTTATAGGTTTGACGGTGATTTTGAGTGCTGGTTGGTTGACTCCTAAGTTATAAGATTAGGTGCAGATTAATTCTTTGTGGAACAGGCATCCTGCCTGTTCTTGAAAATGGTGCAACATAAGATTTAACTGCGGTTGCAAAAATGTCGTTCTGGAAAGTTACAAGAAGATTTCGGGCAGTATTTTTATTGGCTTTATCTTGTTTTAGCCTGATAATTTTGACTCAGGTTTATACCCCTGCTGCGAGTCTTCCTCCTGTCGATAGTTGGCCATCTCCACAGGTTCATTCTTTGCCACCAACGCTGGCTAATTGGCAAGATTCAACTGATAGTGGCGATTATTTCGATCGCATAAAGCCCCCGAAAGTCGGTCATTTGATTTGGTCAAAATTTCCAATTCGGGTTTATGTGCAACCTCCGGTTAATACCAATCGCTCTCTTGAATGGGTTGAGGCTGTGTTGGGTATTGTTCGGGAATGGGGCGTTTATTTGCCCTTGGTAGTGGTGGATAGTTCCGAGGTGGCTGATATTAAAATTTTAATTCAGGCTCCACCTTTGCGTCAAGGGTTGTTGCGATCGCGATCGGGAGAATCTGTCTATGAATTATACACCCGCAATGATGGCGATAAAACAGTGTTATCTCATCGGTTTTCGGTTTATCTGAATCCGAATCAGGTGGGCAAATATATGGCTGCGGTGGCCCGTCACGAGTTTGGTCATTCTTTGGGAATTTGGGGTCATAGTTTGATGGAAACTGATGTGCTTTATTTTGCTCAAGTGAGGAATCCTCCACCTATTTCTGTCAAGGATATTAATACTTTGAAACGAATTTATGAACAGCCTACTCGCTTGGGTTGGGAATTTTAGTTAAAACTACACACAAATTCCCGGCGAATAGAATTCGCGTCTACACAAACGAAGTCCGCCTGCGCGGACTAAAGAAAAAAAGATTGGGATTAGTTAGTAATAGGAAACCGAAAAACCATGAAAGATGAAGCTTTTGGAATAGTGCCAGTTTTTATGAATGAAACTGATACTTTGTTTTTATTAATTCAACATCAAGCCGGACATTGGGCGTTTCCCAAAGGTCATGCCGATCCTGGGGAATCTGCATTGGAAACGGCTAAACGGGAATTGGAAGAGGAAACTGGCATCCGTGATTATGAAGTGGTGGAGGAGCCTAGTTTTGTGGAATATTATTCTTTTGTTCAGGAATCTGCTCCCAGTTCTGTGAAACATTATGCCTTTGCTAAGCAAGGGGAGGTAATTGAAAAGACTGTTACTTACTTTGTGGCTTTTGTCAATTCAATGGATGTTGTTTTGCAGGTAGAGGAAGTTCAAAATTCTGCTTGGAGTTCTTTTGAGGAAGCTATTAATTTGATTACTTTTGATGGAAATCGACAAGTTTTGAAGGAAGTTAAAGCATATTTGGACGGCAGGAAGGAAAATTAAATCGATTTAAAATTGGAGATTTGAGATTGAACAAATCGACTCTAGGTGATATCAAATCCGGTAACATCGGAATTATTCATCTCTCTTATCTCCCTCTGTGTTCTCTGCGTTCTAGTAAGGTTAAATCATTCCGATGCAGCCGGAAACGATATGACTCCGAAACCCGACTTATTTAATAAGTCGGGTATTGGTCTAGGAGCGGAGATTATTTGTTAATTTTCTGTGCTTTTGCGTGCTATTGTAGGCGAGAGAAATCGCTATAATTTGTTGAGGTTGCTCAGGGAAGTTGATACTGGCGACTGTTTTGTAATACTAAAGTCGCTGTAGACTCTCATGGCGTTGAATAATTCATGTTCAATAACTTACCCATTTTTTGATATTCATCCTGATTCTGCGAAGGATTGAATGGGGGGATTTAGGAATCAATTGCTTTTGGTAAGACCGCAGATAATATCAAATAACAGTTTTTTAGTCAACCCCTATTTTTTTAAATAATCAACTTTAAGAATACGGATGAGTAAGTAGAAGGAAGAAGTCACCCCCCCCCTGCCCCCCCCAAGGGGGGAAATTCAGGAAGAAGGAAGAAGACTTATGCAGTCAGCTTTTCGGTCATCCGTATTTTACGTTTAATTAAGTGGATTTACTTAATAAAATTATTGCAGCCGCAAATCTGCATAAATTATTGGCAGCATCTGGAGAAATTTGCCGGACAATTGAGATGTTTTTTAGCAGGATTTCTGATAAAATTCGATGATGATATCTGGTATTTGAAGGTATGAATATGTCTAAAAAAGCTGAAATTGCGTTGACGGCCGCAGAGCAATTGCTGTGGAATGCGAAGGCAAAAGTTCGGGTGCTGTTGAATTTGTGGGATGAAGGGAAAGGAGAAAAGAAGGTTAATCAAGGGAAATTGACTAAGCTGATTGCGAGAACTAATGAGACTAAAAAGACTTATGAGGAAGTTTTGAAGGAATTGGAGGAGGCTGGGGCGATCGCATATTTGCGAGAAAAAGGACGATCGCAGGTGGAATTGACTGCGAAGGGGAAAGAGGTTTTAGCGGCTGGTTTGAAAAGTCAGGATTCTTTGTTTGAGTTTGATGGTTCCCAAATGGGTGCGCGGCTGGGAAATGCTCTGTTGAAGTGGATGCGACATGAGGATGGTGGGGTGGCTGTTGCGGTTGAGGCGGGGAAAGGGGATGTAGGGGCGATCGCATCCTATGAAGAATTTAAGGCTGTGGCGCTGGATGTGTATGACAGCTTGAACCGGGATTATAACTTAGACGATTTAGTGCCGATTTATCGGATGCGACGGGCGATCGGGGAAAGGGTAGGGCGATCGCAATTCAATGAGTGGCTGTTGGAAATGCAGGCTAATGACATTTTTCAGCTTCAGGGTGGAAGCGTCGAAGACAGCGCTGCGGACAAAATTCAAGATTCCATTACTACTGAAGTGGGCGGATTGCGCTGCTATGCCCAACGTCTGAAACCCTAAATTTTTTTCGCTTCTCACTCCTCATTTTGTGAGCATAACTAGGAATATGACTACATCTAGCATTGACGAACTCATTAGAAATCACAATCCATTTGCAGGACATACTGTGGTAAGACCCCAGCAAATCTGGGGCAAGAGTTTTCCTGATGTTCCCTCAATCAATGCCCACGTTTCTAATGCGATTTTTCAGGCTGTTGCACAAGTGCGGCAAGGGCAGCGTCAAACTGTGGGTATCACTATCACAGGAGAAAAGGGACTAGGTAAAAGCCAAATAATCAGTCGAATTCGGCACGGCTTACAGCCAGATGGCAGTGCTTTATTTGTCTACATGGGTAAGTATGACAACTTAAATCAGATTAAGTATCAATTTCTCCAAAATGTAGCCTCTAGCCTCAGAGCATTTGGGAGTTACCAAGGGGTGATGCAGTGGCAAGAACTGGCAGCAGCTTTAATTAACGAAGCTAAGAATTTCAGCTACACGCCTCAGCAGTATATCAGTATGTTCCCATCTTGGTTGAAAAAATACCCAAATCAATTAGTTGATCGCTTTACTGATTGGGTTATTCAAATTAAGCCGGAAATTAATAACCCTTATCTAGTGAAAGCTATTTTGTGGACACTTTCTTCTGACCATGCTATCTATGCTACTCACTGGCTTTCTGGATTGGAATTGACAGATACACGTTCTGAAGAAATGGGGCTGCCCAATTCTCAAAGAGAGCATAAAGAAGCAGAAGCATTAACCACAGTCCGCCAAATTTTAGACATACTGAGCGATTACAGAGTGCCAGTAATATGCTTTGATGAACTAGATAATACTGATGCCGATGACAATGGTTTTACAGCAGCACAGGTTGTTGCTAGCTTGGCTAAGGATTTATACAACAACCTCAAACGCGGTGTGTTGCTGCTAGCTATGTATCCTGACACTTGGAGAGACCAAGTTAAGGTTTTACCAAAAGCTGATGCAGTAATCGATCGGCTTGGCGGGAAACCTATCCAACTGAATTTTCTCAACTCGGATGATGTTGTAGTGATTGTTTCTTATTGGTTGAAAGAGTTTTATCAGGAACATCAACAAACTTCCCCATCACCTCTCTATCCATTTGATGAAAATAAACTTAAAGAATTAGGTAAGCAAAGACTTACTGTAAGAGCGGTATTGAACTGGTGTGCAGAGCATTTTGTCGTGCCTGAAGATATCTCGCCAACGCCAACACCGCCGCCACCACCGCAGCATCCGGTTGAACCTGCGTTTAATAATGAGTTGGCCGGTGTTGAGGAATCTCTAGATAATTATCTAGAAGATAATGATGCAATTGGCAATGCTCTTCGGCTTGGATTTTCCAACTTAGTCGGAGAGACAGTAGAGGAAGTTAAAATCGCTCAGGTTGCAGTAATTCAAGGCAAAAAATGCTACCTAGGCTTCAAAATTATTGGCGAAGAAGATGGAAAAACAGTTAAAATAGGGGTAGCTATTGTTCAGTATTCCGGTGGTTCGGGGGTACAGGCTATATTAGGTCAACTGATTGATTACGAAAAGTTTGATTTAACTCGCGGTTGCCTAGTTCGCTCTAAAAAAATCAGTCCAAGTGCTACCAAAGCTAGAGAATTTGTCAGGACACTGCTGAATGAAAAAGGGGGAGAATGGGTGCTGTTACGAGGTGAAGATATCAAGCCTCTTTTGGCGATTCAATTGGTTTTAGAGAACCGTGAAAGTTACAAATTGAGTGAAGCGGAGATTATCGATTTCATCAAGCAGAAGCAACTAGCCATTAATAACCCTCTAATCAGAGAGATTTTGAGCGATCCTTCGGGTCAGGAGCCGGAAAATTTGATGGATGAAGATATGCCCGTCAGCATTCCTCAAGGTGTGCTTGACTCAGCTAATCAAGTCAACTTAGGAATTTAGCTAACTAAAAAAATGAGCCAGCTAGTTTCACTTTCAACAGCATTGTGTCTGCCCATCCCTGAGATTGAAGCCTTAATCAAAGGGCAAACGATCGCAGCTATGCCTCGGATATTTCTCAATCCTGGCAGGCAATTTGCTCTGTATCCTGCTAATTCCTCTACAATCCCGCTTTCAGTTGAGCGATACTACCGCTTAAATTTGTTTTCTATTGCTGAAAATTCTCTGATTCAGTTGGAAACTGAGACTGTAGCGATTAAAGCTTGGGCGAGGTGCGAATTCTGCCAAGTCGTAGATGATACTGAAACGTTAGATGTTTTGTCGCGCTTAACAATATGGACAAAAGAAGGATTGCAGGAGGCACTGGGGTTGTGGCAGAATATCTTTCTGGCTTACTTGCGTGTCTATCATCTGCCTCAACCGCTGGAGGTGTCAGTGAATCCAAACAGTCAGGATAAGATAGGTAAATTTGTAGGTTTACCTCGTTCGGTGACTGTGACTAATGCTTCCCCTGTGTTCAGCGATACTATCTTTGCTAAACGCCGTCAAAAGCTGGAAAAACTAGAGCCGCCAGATCATCCAGAATTGGAAGAGTTGCAAAGTGCATTAGTGCATTTATCCACCACCAACCCAAAAGCCAAACAACTAGACGCAGAAATCAAAATATTTCTAGGTTGGTCAGAAAATTCAACAACTGCAAAACCAGATGCAGATTTAGATTGGATTAAAACGATCGCACAAATTGGCAACTCTAGCGATGGTAATACATTTGAAAAGTTAGTCCGCAAAAGTTTTATCAAGCTAGGATTTGCCAATTCTAACAATAAACCAGAAGCTAGCCTCGATCCAGAATCAACAGGCGGTGCTGGCGGATTAGATTTCTACTGTGAAACTCCCTATCAGGTAGTGGGAGAATGCAAAGCTACCAAAAGTGAAACCGTAGCTGATGGAACGCCAGCGCAACTTATCAAGTTAGGACATAAGCATCTTCAGGAACAATACAACTGCTGTATTAAGATAATTATGGCGGCTGGTCAGCTAAATAGACACGCTAAACAAACTGCTATCGGAAATCACATGAATGTAATTCGCCCGGAAACATTGCAAAGATTAGTTGAACTGAAAGCTAAGCAACCAGGTTCGATCGATTTATTACAGTTAAAACCTTGTTTAGAACAACAGCCGTTTGGTGAGGAAGCCGATGCTAAGGTTAATCGCTATATTGACGATGTGCGGGAAAAGCTTAAAGTGCGATCGTACCTAATCAAAATTGTGAAAAATCGTTTAGAAATCACAGGTGTTGAAAATGCTGGAGTTGAGACTCTTCATGGGGCATATTATGCTAATCCCAATCCACCTCAGCCATTGAAGCTTGAAGAAATGCACGAAATTTTAATAGAACTTTCCTCGCCATTGACGGGTTTTTTAGGGCGAATTAAAGGAGATAATTTATGGCGCGATCGCTTTTATTTCCTGCGCGACTTACTGCTAGATGATTGAGGTAGAATTGAGGCGATCGCCACTATTTCAATCCCTTAAACAGTATCAGGATCTACTCCCAATTCCCGCAACTTAGCCGCCAATTTTTCAGCGAGTTGACGCTGCTCCTGGGCGCGTTGACGTTCGATTACAACTTGTTGCTGTGATTCCTGCAACTCAGCTCGTTCTGCCTTCACTAACTCCTCCACCAATGGCGGATTTAGTATTTCATCCACCGATAAAATAAAATCTGGAAATACTACAGACACAATCTCTTCACCAGTAAAGAAATCTGTATGCGTGTAACCATCTTCACCTTCAATTAATGCTAAAATCCTGATTTTTTGCTTGCCACTTTTAGGGTCAATAATGCAATATTCCGGCACATTCGCTAGTTCGTATTCCGCTCGTTTGATCACGTAATCTGCCCGCCGATTTTCGCTAACTACCTCTACCACTAATAACGGCTTTTCATCAAAATCGAGGATGCCTGCACCGGGTCTACCAGCAGCTTGTTCTAAAAGACTTTGAGTGCAGACTACTACATCGGGAATCCGGGATTTATCTTCATCGGTTCTCACTCCCAAGCCAGTTTTGACTACTAAGTCGAGATTGTGAGCAGCTAGGTAACGCTGCAATTTGTAAACTAAATATTCGCAAATTTTGATGTGTAAAACTGTTGCTGTTGGCATCGGTATTAATTTGCCTTTGTACAGTTCATATTGTACATCAAGTTCGCCTTGATAAACTCGGTATTCTTCAAAGGTTAATGTGGGTGAATCATCAACTTGTTGGTCTGTCAAAACTGGCGCAATTGATTGAGACATATGTTTTCCTATGAGTTGAAATTGATCTAGTTTCTATTGTAACTCACAACCCAAGGTATCAAATATAAGTCATACTTTCTTAGTTTATTTAATTCTGGCTTGACTTAAATTAGCCCCCGTATAACCGGTAGTCAGCCACACAATAGCTCTCACACCATCGCGCACTGCTTTTTGCACCGGTTCGGGTTCTCGGCCCGAAGGAACAGCCACAGGCTTGAAACTAATGCCTCGACTACCGAAAACAATCTCGCCGATGATCCAAGCTCGTCTCATGTGGTC
Source organism: Microcoleus sp. (assembly GCF_041354475.1). Classification (NCBI taxonomy): domain Bacteria; kingdom Bacillati; phylum Cyanobacteriota; class Cyanophyceae; order Oscillatoriales; family Microcoleaceae; genus Microcoleus; species Microcoleus sp. The sequence continues at coordinate 24,586 of NZ_JBGJZU010000050.1, read as the reverse complement.
GTCTGATGTAATGAGATACAAACTATCAATTCCCCGATCGCGCAATTCATCCACCAATGTGGTAAAGTTGGTCACAGTATCCACTGCTCTGTAATCCAAATGTACGCGATCGGACTTAATGCCCGCCTCTGAAAACACCCATTGAGCGAACTCAGGATTACTCCCAGAAGAAACCCAAATCGGCAAATCAGGATGCTTGCGAGCAAAGTTAGCGGCAAACACCTCCCGCTCTGTCGCCCCACCCAACACCAACAAAGCTTGGGGTCTTTGAAACTCGCCCTTGAGATGTTGATAACTAAACCAAAAAGCCGCCAAAAGCGCTACTAGCAATCGAACTTGCTGTGAACTCCTCAAACGCTTGCGAGGTCGCTTGTTTAAATTGACTCTTAACCACATTTAAACCTATAAAAATTTTGTGTAGCTGACAAGGGAACAATAACAAAAAATACGGCACTTAAAGCCTATTAACAGGAATTTAAATTTTAAAGTTAAGAAGTGGCCATCATGCGGATATTTGATAAATCCCGTAACCTCGGAATTAATATTACCCACAGTTACGATTATTTTGGGGTAGGGACACGGCAATGCTGGGTTAATTTAAAAGAAAAGGGCAAAACCTAGACTTTGCCCTTTTGCTTTAAATTGTCCTTGATTTTTTTCACGGGACTGGCCGGGTTCGAACCGGCGACCTAGCGCTTCAGATTTGTGTGAGTTTCCCCACTCTCTGGACTATTCCTTCACCGTAGGCTTGCGACCTTTAGGTGGTGGCCGTATGTTTAGGAGGTTTTATGATGTTTACTTCCTAAAGCCAGTCTCTGCACCTTCTCTACCAAAATTTGAGTATTAGTAGAGCTTGGCTCAAGATTACCTTATCCGTTGTCAGACTTAGGCTTCCTTGAGTTTGACCACATTCACTCCCAGAGTTTCCTACCAGGGTGCCCGATTCTTCAGGAGGCGCTTGCTCTATCCATCTGAGCCACAGCCCCAGTTACTGAACCGTTTTGATTATAGCAGCTAATGTCGATTTTAAATTTAAAGTTTTCGATTCAATTTCTACGCACACACAAGGCCAAAAACCCGGTTTCTCCGAAAAATTGGGAATTATACCATTCTCTAAAATCGTGCAACCCCCCCGTCCCCCCCCTAGAGCGTGTTTTCAAACCCGGAGATCCCCCCTAGCCCCCCTTAATAAGGGGGGGACAAAAGCACTCAAAGTCCCCCTTTTTAAGGGGGATTTAGGGGGATCTCCGGGTTTTTTTATCTTAGTCCTATGTTTAATGATTTCCGCAAGCTGCAAGTCTTTGAGTAATCGCGACAAAGTTCTCTGCTGCGGTGAGTTGGCCAGCACCGTAACAAGCGCGCCGTCGCCAGACTGTGATGGGGAGATGTCCCGGCGGGGCACTGTCGCGAAAGGATAATTCTTCGTAATATTTCCAATTATCCTTGACTCGCCAGCCTACCCGATCGCAAAACTCCGTATATTTGCCCCCAACGCTTTCCCAAATCTGGTGCTGTACGCTCAGCCCAAACCGTCCATCGCTGTATTGTTGCCAAAGTTGGTCGATCGTGCAAAGGTCTGTACAAGGAAAATTGTCAATATCCGCAGCACTGAGCCAACCTTCCTCTTCCCTCAAACTTATAGACAGCAAAATTTCCCAAGTATGCTCGTCAGCTTTCTGCCATTTTCCAGTTTTTAACAACTTTGTCAATGGGCGGTAGTCCATCCCGACTTCCGACAGCGATGGAGTTTGCTCAGGCATTTGGCCTATTTTCTCTTCCAGCCGCAGGAGAGTGCTGGAAATAGCTTCTGGGTTCAATTGTTCCAGGCGGTACAAAACCCAGTCTAGCTGAGATTGGGTGTGCGATCGGGCGATCGCATTTTGCTGCAATTCCCCTTGCAACGCATCAAACCTTGTCTCCCAACTTTGTTGAGTGCAGGCAAATTCCCACATTTTTTTTGCCCACTCTAATCTAATTGCTTCTTTTTTTAAATATATTTTCGTAGGCTTATAACGCAATGGATAAGGTGTCAAATCCCAGCCACAAGTTGAGCAAAATACTGCTGTTTCTTCGACATATTCTGTATCGCATACTGGACAGTTAGACATAGGAGAAGGAAGAAGGAAGAAGGAAGAAGGAAGAAGGAAGAAGGAAGAAGGAACGCTCGCGAGCAAGGTCGGAGACGGCAATGCCGTTTCCTTACGCCAAAGTAATATTGTAGGGACAAAGGCTTTCGCCCATTGGTGTCAACAATCGCCTGAAAGCCCGCCCCGTGTCCGTTAGTCATCCCACAAGTCCGCCAGGGGTTAAAACCCCTGGCTAATAGAAGACAGTTGGTTGAAACCGACGGTCGATTTGCCCCAAACCAATATACATCAACTAACTCTTCAGTCCTCTTTGAGAGGACTTTCGCTATAAGACAGGGGTTTTAACCCCTGTCGGACTATCGGTTTGACCTTAAGTTGACACCTATGGGCTCTTGGAGTGTCCCTACCTCTGCTACAGCATTTTGTAGGGCAATCCCCCCGTGGTTGCCCTCTCTCGATCGACCTAACAAGGCAAACGAATAGTAAACAAACTACCATTTCCTAGCTCCGATTTTGCCTCAATGGTACCGCGGTGAGCTTCCACTATTTGGCGACACAAATGGAGTCCCAAACCAGTGCCAGATCTTTTGTGAGTTCCCGGCCCAAACCTTTGAAATAACTTGGCTTGTTCCGCTGGGGAAATCCCCGCACCAGTATCTTGAATTTCAATGACAACCCAAGCTAGTGGTTGGTTTTTGAAGCTCGTAAAATCGGGAGAATTTGCCGCTTTTAAGCGAATGTCTATGGAACCGCTGTCAGTGAATTTAATCGCATTTCCGATTAAATTTGTTAGCAAACGGTACAACTCCAGGCGATCGCCGGGATACTTAGCAATGGGAGCACTTTCTGCACTTTCTGTCAAGTCTAAATTCACTGACAAACCTTTAGCATCGGCTAAGGGTGCGAGTTCTTCGGCTACTTCAGTAATTAGCTGTCGCAAGTCAACGGCTGCAAAACTTAGGGATTTGCCACCTGCTTCGTAGCGGTATACTTCCAGCAACATATTTACCATACTGATCAGGTTTTTGTTGCTGCGAACCATCGTACCGAAAGCCTCGTGCATGGGGAGGGAGATTTCTCCCAGAGCACCTTGCTGCATTAAGGTTAACATTCGATCGGCTGCTACCAGGGGTGTCCGCAAGTCGTGAGCGAGTCGGGAGACAAAATCTTCTCGTTGAAGCGCGATCGAATTGCGCTCGTCTACGCTGTGTTTTAGTCGCAGGAGCGATCGCACCCTCGCCAGTAGCTCGTCCATTTCCACCGGTTTGCGGATGAAATCATCTGCTCCCATGTCCAACCCTTGCACTACGCTAGCACTGTCGTGAGCGGTGATCAGCAAAATCGGAATAAACGGCAATTCTGTTTTTTGCCTAATTCTTTTAGTCACTTCGTAACCATCCATTCCCGGCATCATCACATCTAGCAACAATAAATCTGGGGGAGATTTTTCAATTTGCAGCAAGGCCGAAAAACCATTATCTGCACTACTAATTTCGTAACCTTCTTCTTCCAGAATTGTCTCTACCAATAAAACATTATCTGGAGCATCGTCTACAACCAGAATGCGATCGACCTTGGTAGCATTCGGAACAGATAAATATTTCATTGAATTCTTGACCTGCTATTTTATACTATTTTTTTTAGTCTTCGACACCATTTTTTCACAGTTTGTAACTTTTGAACTCTCTCCTAGGGAATATATAAATATATTCACAATATTTAGCTATTAACTTCACAATTTTTATACAATTTTGCACAGTGATGCGATATGATTCACTACTTTGTTGCCATAGTATGCACGCCGTCCCAATCATCGGGTGGAGAGACTTTCAAGTAATTTAGAGAGCGTTCGATGTGAACTTCAACAGGTTTATCTTTTTGTCTGATTGCCAAGGCAGCCTCAAAAAAACTAATAGCTTGTTGAAAATTTCTAGCAATATAAGCCTCACGACCATTTTTGTAAAGTTCCAAGAACCTTTGAGTTTCCCCGTCTATAGGTTCTGAACTACTTTGTAGCAATTCGTAAATACCAACTGGCTGATTTTTGCCCTTAACTCGCACCTTATCTAACTCTCGCACCCAAATGCGATCGCTACACAAACTCAGGGTAAATTCACTCAAAATTATATCGCACCCATACTCCTTGGTAAGTTGTTCCAGGCGAGAACTCAAATTCACCGCATCCCCAATTACCGTATAGTCCATGCGTTTTTGAGAACCAATATTTCCTGAAACCACCTCTCCCGAACTAATCCCAATACCAAAACGAAATGGAATTTCACCGGGGCGAGAATCATTAAACTCTTTGAGCCGCTTTCTCATGTCCAAAGCTGATTTAACCGCCATCCAGCCATGAATTTCCGGGGGATTGAGCGGTAAGGGCGCGCCGAACACAGCCATTAAAGCATCACCGATAAACTTGTCTAAAGTACCTTCGCAGTGGAAAACAGCCTCCACCATCGTCTCAAAATACTGATTGAGCAGAGCAACAACTTCCGATGCTCCCAAATTTTCCGTCAGCGTGGTGTAGCCGCGAATATCTGAAAATAAAATAGTGACATCCTTGCGTTCCCCCACCATCAGGGCGTCGTCACCCAAGGCCATCACTTGTTCCACGACTCCGGGAGTCATGTAGCGAGACATAGTAGTTTTCATCCGCTTTTCGCGGCTGATATCTTCGAGTACCACCAAACCCCCCCGCACGCCTCCTTCGGGATTAGTCAGGGGGTTAACAGTCAAATTCAAACTGCGTTCAATTACCTTAATGTGAGAGCCGGAAATGGGGAGCGGACAGTAAGGGTAATAGGTAGCAGAATTATCAAGGGCGAATAGAGATTGGGAATTAGCCAATTGTAGCACTGCTAATTCTTCAGCCCAAGCAGCATTTTCGCCCCAAGCATAATATAAACTAGGGTTATTGGGAGCGGGGACTGCCAAAATATAATTTTCTGTATCGGGGGAATTTAGAGATTTTTCTATCAAAAGTCCGAGGGTTAAACTTTGTTCGGGAACGTAATGTCTAGCAGCATGATTCAGGCTGTCTTGTAGTCGAAATTGCAAATTTTCGATCGGCAAAACTTCCCAAACATAGCGATTTATCAGTTTGTGTTCCCAAAGCTGGGGATTATCTTTAGTTTTATCTTGATTTACCGGACAGCCCAAAAGTTCGAGAGCAGCCTCATTGATAGTGACAATACGCCCCTGAAAATCAGTGGAAATAACCGCATCAGAAAGACTTTGTAACATATCTTTCTGATACTGTTTTTCGACCATCATATTTTCAAACAATTGAGAATTTTGCAGTGCCATGCCCGCCTGGGAATTGAAAGCCCGCAGAAATTCTTCATCGGAATTAGTAAAAGTTCCTTGGTTTTTATTAATTAGCTGAGTTACGCCGATCAACTCACCTTTAGCGTTATAAACTGGCATACACAAGACAGTGCGAGTGCGATATCCTGTTTGCTGATCTGTAGTGGGGTCAAAACGGGGATCGTCGTAAGCATCTGTAATATTGAGAGTTTGACCTGTAGAAGCCACATAGCCCGCAATTCCCCTATTAGCGGGAATGCGGATTTTAATCATAGTTTTGCCATCAGCCTTGGCGAGTTTTGTCCAAAGTTCGTTAGTTTCCCGATTTAATAAAAATAGCGTACTGCGGTCTGCCTGCATCAAGTCACGAGCTTGATCCATGACCGAGCGCAAAGTTGTTTCCAAGTCAAGACTTTGACCCAAAGTTGTCGTAGCTCTCAAGAGTGCCGCCACCCCTCGCTGATTGCGAGCGACGACATAGAAAGACTGACAGCTTTCGAGAATAATCCCGATCGAATCTGCAAACACCCGAAACTGTTGTTCGTCCTCTTCGTCAAAAGGTACATCCCCTGCTTTATTCAAAAGTCTGACTACAGCTACAGGTTCAGTTTCGCTCTTGCTACTAAAAATTGGCATACAGAGGATGCTCTTGATTTGATAATCACAAGGTTCATCTACTTCTGAATTGAACAGCTCGTGTTCTCTGGCTTCTACGACATTGATCGATTTTCCAGTAGTTGCGACATAGCCCAAAATACCTGCATCCATCGGTAAACGAACTTCTACAGGTTTGCCGATAGTAACATCGACGGTTTTGTGCCAAAGTTGATTTTTGCTGGAGTCCACCAAAAAAATTGTCGTCTTGTCTGCTTGAAGGATGAGACCAATTTTGACAGTGAAGGCATCTAAAAGTTGCTCTAAGAGACTTTCGAGGGCTTCATTGTTAATCAGATCCATCGCCCGGATAAATTGCTGAAATTCAGCCGTGATAAAGTCCAGCAGACAGACTAATTCAGGAACTGGCAGGTTCTTAACACGGGAGGTTAATGCTCCCATCAGATTGACTTGAGTCAGTGTAGCCAGAACGCTACCAGCATTGGAGAATGTCATGATTAACTGCTTTTTTCGGAGGGTAGAGTGACCACTTATCAAAAACTAGATTTTGCTCGTGATTAAAATTTTGAGTTAATTTAACACTAAATGACTAGGTTAACCCGATTTTTGTATTTTGGTAATTTGGGTAGTTCAGTAAATTTACTTGGGTATTTTGTATAAGCTTTGAGCGTGGCTTTATGTACTACCCAAGCTGGCTCTAACTGCCTGATTTGTTGATGTACTTTGGTCAGAAGTACATTGTCATCAGGGAAATGAGACATAATTATTATAGACATCGTTTTTTTAAGAACCCCAATCTTGATGATGACCAGTCAAAATCGAGGTGCACTTAAGTTATAATACCCAATTAGCTGTATCTGCCAATTCACGATCGACTCAAAACCTCCAACGGGGAGATAAGTTCGCAGTTTTTTGCCCGATAGACAGTCACAGCATTGGATTCCTGGTATTGATGTGTCGCGGTTTCAGCCCATGCACCAGACCAAATACAGTCCGATCGAAGGCGTTTGATGTTACCCACACAATATTTTCAGGAAGCTATTCATAGTTTAATGTTAAACCAAGGAGGAGAATAGCTACGGCAATTGGAGCAGTAAAAAAACTTGGACTCTCGACAGAAAATCCTCACCCAATCCCTACTGTAATAAATTGTTGTCAATCCGTCACGCCACAGAAGACATGGACTCAGCAAAAATCACCGATTGATAGTAGCGCCGCAATTGTCCAGAAGCCGCGGCCCAACCCCAGCGTTCGGCTTCTGTGCGGGCGCTTTGGCGCAGATGTTCCCGTTCTGCGGGGTTTGCAAACAAACGCTGGGTAGCAGTAGAGGCTCCCATGTCATCAGTGGGGTCAAATAAATAGCCGTTAACGCCGTCAGTGACAATATCAGGAATTCCACCACTGCGTGCCGCCACTACGGGTGTCCCAGCAGCCATTGCTTCTAGGAGTACCAGGCCGAGGGTTTCGGTGCGGGAGGGAAAAATGAAGGCATCAGCAGATGCGTAAGCTGTTGCGAGTTCTTGGCCCTTGAGATAGCCGACAAAATTGGTGGGAGTGCCGGCAAAATATTGTTCTAGGGTTTGTCGGTGGGGGCCATCTCCCACGAGGGCGAGGCGGGCGCCTGGAATGGCTTCGAGAACTGGTTTGATAGCTTCAATTTCCTTTTCTGCACCGAGGCGGCCGACATAAAGTAACAGGGGACTATCGGGGTGATTTTGGGAAAGACGCGATCGCATTTCTCGACTAGCCAATTCCGGGACAAACATCTCAGTATCCACACCCCGCTGCCATAAGTCTACGCGATCGATCCCATGACTTCTGAGTTCCTCCACCATTGCTGTAGAAGTGCACAAATTCAGCTCTGCTTGATTGTGAGCACCTTTAAGTAATTCCCACAATAAAGGTTCCAGCATTCCAAAACCGTAGTGGTGCAAATACTTAGGTAAATGAGTGTGGTAAGAAGCCAAAATCGGAATATTGAGCTTTTTGCCATAATATATGCCACCCAATCCCAAAATAGCAGGATTAACCACATGAATAATATCCGGTTTAAACTGCTCTAATTGACGACCGATCGCCGGACTGGGCAAGGCCATTTTCAATTCCGGGTACATCGGCAAAGGTAAACCCTCAACACCATAAACCCTGGCCCCTTTATATTCTGTAATTCCGTAATCTGGGGAAAAGATGAGAACCTGTTCGCCCGCGCGTTGTAAGTGGTCTACAGTGTGAATCAGCCTAGTAACAATGCCGTCTATTTTCGGCCAGAAAGTTTCAGTGAAAAGAGCAATTCTCATAATAAATTGTTGAGGAAACCGAAAATTGTGCCAGAATGTGACGACCTGTTTTTAGCCATTTACTCGCTTGATTTAAATAGAGTTCTGTTAGCAGCTTCATCACCAGTAATTACGCTCTCTAATTTTTTAATTAACCGCAGAGGACACAGAGGACACAGAGCAAGAGAGCCAAAGATAGAGGGAAATTCATTCATAACTTGTAAACCCTTCTCTTCCCTTCTTTCCTCTTCCTTCGCGCCCTTCGCGCCTTCGCGGTTCCCTAAAAAAACTATTGCACCGCAGCTATCTGCCAGAACTTACCGCCAAGAAACCTTGGGTAAAATCTGATTTTTATCGACCCGATGCTGATATTTTGTAGCAAAATTCAGCAGAGAATCAAGCAGAGAATCCGACAAATAATGCGGTTGCAAACCGAGGTCTAACAGATTGCTGTTTTTCGCATTGAAATAATGTTCTTCTTTCTCGACCCTCGGATTTTCCAGGTGATTGATTTCTACCTTTAATCCCATTGCCGTGCCTGATTTTTGCACCAATGCAGCCAAGTCGCCGACACTGAATTGTTCAGTGAATTGGTTGAAGACGCGCAATTGTCCAGCTTGGGCGGGAGTGGCGATCGCCAATTCGACGCATCGCACAGTATCCCGAATGTCCAAGAAGCTGCGGGTTTGCCCACCAGTACCATAGACTGTCAAAGGATGACCGATCGCAGCTTGAATGCAAAATCTGTTCAAAGCTGTACCGAATACTCCGTCGTAGTCCAAACGGTTGATTAACAGTTCGTCCATGCCGGTTTCATCTGTGAGTACGCCGTAGACGACTCCCTGATTCAAGTCGGTGGCTCTTAGCCCCCAAGTTTTGCAGGCAAAATGGATATTGTGCGAATCGTGGACTTTACTTAAGTGATAAAAACTTCCAGGCTGTTTGGGATAGGGTAGTGTATCCTTGCGCCCGTTGTGTTCGATCGTAATATAGCCTTCTTCGATGTCAATATTCGGCGTGCCGTATTCGCCCATTGTCCCCAATTTCACTAAGTGACAGTCGGGGAAATCTTCGTGAATGGCGTAAAGCAGGTTCAGTGTCCCAACTACATTATTGACTTGGGTGAGGACTGCGTGTTCGCGATCGATCATCGAAAAAGGTGCCGAACGCTGTTCGCCGAAATGGACTACAGCCTCTGGTGCAAATTTTCTCATGCTTTTGCTGAGAAAATCATAGTTGGTGATGTCACCGACAAACAAGTCGATCGACTTACCCGTTAAATCTTGCCATCGCTGGAGTCGTTGCTGAATCGGTGCAATGGGAGTGAGGGTGTCGCTGCACAGTTCCAGATCCCAGTGCCGCCGCACAAAGCTGTCGAGGATGCCAACTTCGTAACCTTTGTTGGAAAGGTAGAGTGCGGTTGCCCAACCGCAATAGCCATCGCCACCAATAACCAGGACTTTCATAAAACAAAGGTGAATCTTGCTTACCAATACTGGGTTAATGTACCAGGTATTGGTGCATTCTGAACCTTTAATCAAGGGAGTTCTTTGCTAAATCGCCCCTTGTTTTTTTGTATTAAACCTGAATTTCATCGGCGAAGCTAGCTCGACGGGTGAATTCAAAGGGACCGGCCAGGGCGCCCCAGACGTGGGCGTCGGTTTCTGGGTCCCGCCCGCGATCGTGACTAATAAATTTGTCTCCATCAATCTCGAATTCGCTGTCTAGATAGGTGTTTTTGCCCTTTCTGACCACCATACAGCCTTTTCCTGGTTCAACGCACCCTTTGAAGCTGTGGCCGGTCCAGTGCGTAATAAAGGTGCACCCCGGCATTAGTTTAAATTCTGCTTTTTTGAGTTCTTGGAGTCGTTGGAGATCGCGGGAGGCGCCGTAGAATTGTTCTTCGTTGTCGATCGCGTAATTTTCGATATCGATGCGATCGCCCTTCGGCACTAATTTTAACACTCGGACTCGGTACGGCGTGTTGAGTTCGATGTCATAGGCTTGTTCTAGATAGAGACTGAGGCCGCCCAAAAGTTCCACGGGTAGGGGTCTCATGCAGACGCGGATGTGGGCAAAGAAGGGCGGATTTTCAAAAGCTTGGGCTTGGTTGCTGAAGTCGGAGGCCATCCAGCGGCCGAGGGTGAGGATATCGGTGGAATGAGACATTGCGATTTGAAATTGAGGGAAGTAGAAATTATTTTAGGGGAAATGAAGACGCGATCGCGCTTGAGATCCCCAACTTATTAAGGTAATATAAATTTATGAAGTAGCCACGGCTTGACATGAAACTACCCGATCGCATCACAACCTATAAATACCCGATTAAAAGTCACGTAGAACTCGAAGCGGAGTTTAATAGCCTTGCACAAGAATGGCGTGACCAGACAAGGATGCTGTCATTAGTTACACAAAAATCAATGCACCCAGCTTATCAAAGAATTATTGGCATGGGACAGCCTGTTGTACCGTTAATTTTTCGGGATCTCGAACAAAAACCAGATCATTGGTTTTGGGCATTGAGGGCAATTACTGGTAATAATCCGGTAAAGCCAGAACAGCGCGGTCGAATGAAACAAATGGCTCAAGCGTGGATACAATGGGGAAAAGAACACGGTTATGAATGGTAGGCTAGAATATCGCAAACTGTTGAGATTTCCTAATTTAGAAAATACTGAATATGAAGTAACAAGTGAAGAAACAGTAGATTATAATTGCTTTGCTTTCGTAGCTGGTGAAGAGGACTGTAGATGGGACCCGGTAGACCCAGATGGATACTGGCCCGATGGTGTACCAAGAGAGTTAACGTTGGATGCTTTTATCAAGGCTTATCAAACTATTGGATATGAATGTTGCGATAATGGTGACATTGAACCGGGCTTTCAAAAGATAGCAATATACACCTATAACGGTGAACCACAGCACGCTGCCCTACAAGAAGAAAATGGTATGTGGAAAAGTAAATTAGGGGATTGGGAAGATATCCAACATGAATTAAAAGGGTTAGAAAATCCTAATTATTATGGGGTGGTTCAACAAATTTTAAAACGAATGCTGTAATTGATGAAGAGCGATCGTGTTTTATAGCAAGTGCGATCGCTCCTTGATTAAATTTAAGAGAAGTATTTACGCCATAAATCTACAGATCAAACTACAGATTTTTGGCGCAAATACTTCGCCCAAATGATAGTTTTACCAGAGGTTAAAATCCTCTGGTTCTCGCATCTAAATTAGTAAATTAGATGAGTTTGACAGCCCGCAGACCAAACATCAACACTGTCGCCAAGCCCAGCATTCCGCCGAAAAGCCCAAAATAAGTTATTGCTCCGCTAAGAGTCATTGCAATTTCTCCAAAACAATCAATAAAAAGACCTTATCTTCTAGCGTACCATACTAGATAGACACTATATCAGCATTAACCGGAAGGTTTGAAAGTATTTTTTTAGACTTGAAAACTTAGAAATTAAAGCCGTCGTCAAAGGTGATGTGCTAAGCCTAACGGCTGCGTTTATCCTGCCCTTCGACTCTGCTTAGGGGGCGCGTAGTCCAAGGACTTAAGATAAACTCTGTCACAGTGCCGGGGTTTTAAACCCAATTTTCTGATAATCTAAAATCTCATATCTAAAGTAGATAAATATGAAATCAGTAATTAAAGTTGACTTAGGACCAGAATCTTACAATATTTGCGTGCGATCGGGCGGTTTAGACGAACTCGGCACTATGCTCGGTGGGCTGAATTTGGGCAAAAAAGTGCTGCTAGTGTCGAATCAGTCGATTTTTCGGCATTACGGAGAAAAGACGGCTGCTTCCTTGGAATCGGTGGGTTTTCATGTCGGTAACTGTATTCTACCACCAGGGGAACAGTACAAAACTTTAAATTCGGTGCAGAAGATTTACGGCGCTGCTTTGGAAAACCGCTTAGAACGTTCTTCGACGATGGTGGCTTTGGGTGGCGGAGTGGTTGGCGATATGACGGGTTTTGCTGCTGCGACTTGGTTGCGGGGAATTAATGTTGTCCAAGTTCCGACTTCTTTGCTGGCGATGGTTGATGCTTCTATTGGTGGTAAAACCGGGGTTAACCATCCTTTAGGGAAGAATTTAATTGGGGCTTTTCATCAGCCTCGTTTGGTGTTAATTGACCCGGATGTGCTCAAAACTCTGCCGGCGAGGGAGTTTCGCTCGGCCATGGCGGAAGTGATTAAGTACGGGGTGATTTGGGATGTGGAATTGTTCGAGAAGTTGGAGAGTTGCAAGCGTTTGGATCAGATGCGCTACGTGAAGGCGGATTTGCTGGCAGAAATTTTGAGCAGGTCTTGCCAAGCTAAGGCGGATGTGGTAAGCAAGGATGAAAAGGAGTCTGGTTTGCGGGCGATTTTGAATTACGGACACACCATTGGCCATGCGGTGGAAAGTTTGACTGGTTACAAGTTGGTGAATCACGGGGAAGGTGTGGCCATCGGTATGGTGGCTGCGAGTCGGTTGGCTGTGGAATTGGAAATGTGGGACCGAGAATGCGATCGACGTCAGTTAGCTTTGCTGGGAAAGGCTGGTTTGCCTACGAAATTGCCCGCTGGTATGGATGTTGAGGAGATTTTGAAGACTTTACAATTGGACAAAAAGGTGCAGGATGGTAAGGTGCGGTTTGTGCTACCAGTGCGCCTGGGTGAGGCGGCGGTGAGCGATCGCGTGGATGGAGATGTGATTTTACAAGTTTTGAAGGAAATGCTTTAGGAAGTCATTAGTCAGTAGTCATTAGTCAGTAGTCATTAGTCAGTAGTCAGTAGTCATTAGTCAGTAGTCATTAGTCAGTAGTCAGTAGTAATTAGTCAGTAGTCATTAGTCAGTAGTCAGTAGTCATTAGTCAGTAGTCATTAGTCAGTAGTCATTAGTCAGTAGTCAGTAGTCATTAGTTTGTCCTAATCACCAATAACGCATAATTCATGACTCATAACCTATGCAGCTTAGGAACCGCTAGATTGCGAATTAATTTCTTGCAAAATTTGCTCGACTCTCTTGGCTTGTGAAACTCTACCTTGTTTGATGAATAATTCCTGAGCTTTTTTGAGGCTGGCTACTGCTTCTGCTTGGTCTTCTTTGACTCCTTGTTGGTAAAGTCCGACTCCTAAATTGTTTAAAGCATCGGGATATTGGCTGTTAATTTTAATTGCTTGTCTCCACTCCAAAATTGCATCTGGCAATTGTCCTTGACTGGCCATGGCTACGCCCAAATCGTTGTGAGCTTTGGCGTGCTGCGGGTTTAGTTGAATTGCTTGTCGAAATTGGGCGATCGCCTCGCTCATTTTACCTTGGGCTGAGAGCAAGGTTCCCAACTTATAGTAAGCATCTCCCTGTTTCGGAAAACGCGTAATCAGTTGTTGGTACAAAATTTCGGCATTGGCCAGGTTTCCTTGATTGTAAAGGTCGTTGGCGATCCTCAAGGCTACTGTGTATCCTTTGCCCACAACTTCGCACTTTTTCTCGGAGTTGCCTTCCTGTTTGCAAATCCTGAGTTCGTCTCCCTTCATCTCGTAGGAGAGAACTTCCCGAACTGGGCCGCGGGGACTTCGTGGCGGGGTGTTTTGGGACTGCAAGTTTTGGGAAATTTGGAGGGTGCTGGGTTCAGCTTGTACCGCTGGTACAAGTGCTAAAGCGCTCATTGCTCCCGTTGCCAAAATGCTTGGGGCGATCCAGATCAACATTTTTAAAGGGCGAAACTCTCGATCGTTTTTCATATATTGTGTGGCAACGTGTTTTTGATATCCTGGGTTTCACACCCTGTCAGAGTCTGAGCAAATGGGGGCGCACTATTAAGAAGTTATTAACAGTCGAGATATTTTAGCACTGTGTGGCATATTTTGCGTTAAATTAGAGTAGAATTCCGATCAATTATTCAGTAAACTTAGCAGGAAAGTAGAAATGGGGCAGTCTATTCTAGCCATGCTCGTTGCGCTCATCCTCGGCTACGCTGTTAACTCCTCTGTGAAAATAGTCAGCGGCGGCGACGAAGCTTTAGTCGAACGTTTGGGCCAATACAAGCGCACTCTCAAGCCCGGATTCCACTTTATCAGTCCCGTGGTAGAGAAAGTAGTCTGCGTGGACACAACCCGCGAAAGAGTTTTAGATATTAAACCTCAGTCAGCCATCACGGTAGATAATGTGGTTCTCGACGTCGATGCCGTGGTGTATTGGCGAGTTGTAAATTTGCAGAAAGCTTATTACGGCATCGATCAAATTGAAAATGCGATCGCCAACTTAGTTTTAACTACGTTTCGTGGTGAAATTGGTCGGTTGCCGATGAAAGAGATTTTCGGTTCCAGAGATGACATGAATAAGCAGTTACTCAAGAAATTGGACGAAGCTACTGAAACTTGGGGTGTCAAAGTCATCCGGGTCGAAATTCAAAGCATTACACCTCCAAAAAGGGTGCAAGAAGCTATGGAATTGGAGCAGGCAACCAAGAGCGAGTGGCAAGCAATGGTCAATAAAGCTACTGGTACTAAGGAGTACATGAAACTCTTAGTGGAGGCTCTCGATTCCCATCCCAATAGTAAGCAAGTTTTGAATTACTTAGTAACAGAAAAATACTTAGATGCTCAACAAAAATTGGGCGAAAGCGATAACGCCAAAATTCTGTTTATGGACCCAAAAAACATGACAGAAGCTCTTAACGAGTTGATGGGTTCTATGTCTGATATTGAACCGCACTCTCACCATGAGGACATGAAAGTTATCGATACTCACGCTAGTCAAGACTGATTTCTGAAGATGGCGTCGGCTACCTGACAGACATCGTGCATTTCTCTGACATCGTGAACTCGTAAAATATCCGCCGAATTCGCGATCGCACCTGTACAAGCCGCCGCTGTCCCCCAAACTCTTTGTTTCGCTTCGGGCTGATTCAAAATCTTGCCGATGAAGCTTTTTCGCGAGACTCCGACTAAAATCGGACAGTCTAAATAACGAAATTTCCGCAAATCACGCAGAATTTCTAAATTCTGACTGTGAGTTTTAGCAAAGCCAATACCGGGGTCGATAATTATTTGAGATGTGTGAATACCTGCTGCAACGGCTGCCGCAATTCTAGCTTCTAAAAATTCGCTAATTTCGCCAATTAAATCGTGATAATCGGTTAGTGTTTGCATGGTTTGGGGCGTTCCCCGAAGGTGCATCAAAATTATTGGTACTTTTAACTTGGCAACGGTTGACAGCATTGCTGAGTCAAAGGTAGCTCCTGAAATATCGTTAATTATATCAGCTCCCGCAGCCACAGCCGCCTTAGCAACCATGGATCTGGTAGTATCCACAGAAATAGGTATATCTGCAAAAATAGTTGCTTTTTCTCTCAGGATTTGGACAACTGGAAGGACTCGATCCAGTTCTGCTTGTAAGGATATTTCGGCTGCACCGGGTCTGGTAGATTGACCACCAATATCAATAATATCAACCCCGTTTTTTACCATATTTTCAGCTTGCATTAGAGCCGATTCTATGGTATTGAAATCGCCACCATCACTAAAACTATCAGGGGTAACATTCAAAACGCCCATTAAATAAGTGCGTTTTCCCCACTCGAAAGATTTATTTCTAATTGTAATTGTTTTGTGATTAACAGTCATATTATGCCACTAAAATACGCAGTAAGGACGGGGAGGGTAGGCAAAGTTTGACTTCGCTCAAAAAGCTATTTTTATCATCTGTCAATCAGCAGAATTACAAATTTTCCGCCTGACTTCTCATCAACCGTTGCACGCTGACTAAAGCCCGATTTAATTCATGATTTTTTCTTTCTGAGTTTTGTAAAAAAGCCTGTTGTTCTTCCTCAATCATCAACACATCCTGCCGCACCAAACCATCCAATAACTTTTGAGCCGCACCGAAACAAATATCTTTAATAAACCTGCGGAACCACACAGGCAATTTGTGCAGTCGCCAAAAGGCATTTAATGAGGTAAAGTGAATTAAATAAGCACGGGTTGCCGTCTCGCTCACCGGACAAACCAAGCAATAAATCTTAAAGTCATTGCCCAAAGTGGAAACCCAGTGGGGGTAAACATAACTCACCTCTAAAGGTTCCGGGTGCAGTTGTCGCAAAGATTTAAATAATAACTGAGAGATTGACCAAATTTTATCTATTTTGTAATAACTTTCGGCCTGGTAAAGAGCCGTTACTTGGTGTTCATCTTCTTCTAAAGAATCTAGCACAGGATTGGCCCAAGCTTGCCAGTCTTCGTGCAAATGTCCGTGATACATATCCATCAAATTTTCAATCAAAAATGAATGGTGTGCCTGACAGTCAATTACTGCAACTGTGGCAATATAATTGAGATGTTCCCACTCTGGGAAGCTCAATAAATTAATTTCTTCGGCTTTGGTCTCATCGCCGGGAAATATCCAGATAAAACCAGATTCTTCCTTGACTGGAAAGGAGCGAATTTTGCAGTTAGGTAGCTTTTGATTTTCTGCTAAATAATCTATTTCTGCACATTCTCCTCTGGTATTTAAGCGCCATCCGTGGTAAGCACATTCTATTAAGTCACCTTTGATTTTACCGTGACTAAGTTTAACTTGTCGGTGCGGACATCTGTCTTCTAAAGCGTTGATTTTGCCTGAACTATCGCGAAATAGGACGATGGCCTGATGCCAGACCATCGCAGCTAGTGGCTGAGTTGTGACTTCTGTAGTGCGAGCCACAGTATACCAGTGATTGAGATTAATTCCCAACTGGCGGATGTGAGTTTTTTCCGTGTTCTGAGATGGAGATTGTAGGGTATTATTTTGCATGATAAATATTTCCTAACTACGGCAAGCTTAACATTCGGGCAGGAGCGGGTTTCACCAAGCATAAATAACGATGACAAACCATCTAAATAAACCGGCCCCCACTGGATGTAGCAGCAATCAGCAAGAAGCAATAATCAATAACAGCAAGTGTTTGAGCTATCAAAAAAGCGATCGGGGCAATTAGCAGTTATCAATTACCCAAGAACGCTCATCATTCCCATCGAAATGGATTTGATATTAGAGAATCTTCAAATCTTCCCACTCTAAACTACTTGCACTTCTTTTTCCCCAGCTACAGGTTCTTGATATACTGTCTGAGATTCATTAGCCAAAAATTCAGCTAATTGAGCTTCTATTTCATCCCGCACAATCTGACGGTATTCCAGAAAATGCTCGTTGTGGGCACACACCGTCAAGTAATGATCCCAAACCGCAGGATTGCGCTTGAGAATGCTGAACAAATGATGCCAGAATTTCCAGCGAGTGTTACGCTTGACTCCTTGTCGCCAAACCACTGTTAGCAGCGCCCGCAAATCGATCAAACTCGGAATTCGAGCGGGTATCTTGGCTGTGGGTGCGCCTAACATTAAGAAATGCCGATAAGTTCGGTCTAAATATTTCTGGGCATCGTATACATCAGAAAATGCTTGGACATACTCCCTCGCAATATCTTCTAAGGGCCGCGTGGGAATGAAGTTCATCAAAGTAGTCTGGTTGAGATTACCAGATTTGTCGCGCAGTCGCCCTTCTTTGGCGAGTCTGTGGGACAATGCAGTGTGGGGCAAAGCTTGCAGCATTCCAAAGGTTGTACTGGGAATGGCTGCTGCTTCGGCAAAGTCTACAATCCGCTGACCGGCACCGGGTTTTTCGCCGTCAAATCCGATGATGAATCCTGCCATTACTCGCAAACCTGTTTTTGCAATCAACTCTACGGATTCTATCAGGGAATTTCGGGTATTTTGGAATTTTTTGGTCATTTGCAGGCTTTCTTCATCGGGAGTTTCAATCCCTAGAAATACTGCATTGAAATTGCAAGCTACCATCATCTCCATCAATTCTTGGTCTTGGGCTAAATCGATGGATGCTTCTGTGTTGAAAGTAAAGGGGAATTTGTGTTCTTCTTGCCAGATTTTTAAGTCGGTTAGCAATAGTTTGACGTTGCGTTTGTTGCCGATAAAGTTGTCGTCTACCATGAACACGCCGCGCCGCCAGCCTAGGTTGTAAAGGCTGTCTAATTCTGCGATTAGTTGTTGGGGGTTTTTGGTGCGTGGTTTCCGCCCGTAGAGGATGATGATGTCGCAGAATTCGCACTGGAATGGACAGCCTCTGGAAAATTGAATTGACATGGAGTCGTAGGCGTCTAATTCCAGTAAGTCGAAGCGGGGAACTGGGGTTGTGGTAACATCGGGTTTGATGCCGTCCGATCGATAAATTCCACTTGTTTCGCCTCTGTTTACCGCTGCTACGAACATTGGTAGGGTGATTTCGCCTTCGTCGAGAATCAGATAATCTATGCCGGCTGCTTGAGGTTCTTCGGGTACGGAGGTGGGGTAGGGGCCGCCGCAAGCCACTGATTTACCGCGCCGTTTGGCTTCGCGAATGATGTCTAGCAAGTCTTCTTTTTGGACAATCATGGCTGAGAGGATGACGAGTTGGGCCCACTCCCATTCTGCTTCTGTGATTTGTCTGATGTTGCGATCGACTAACTTAAATTCCCATTCTTGTGGTAGGATAGCTGCTACTGTTACCAAACCCAGCGGTGGTAGTAGGACTTTGCGATCGACTAATTCTAGAATTTTCTCGTAGGACCAAAATGTTTTGGGAAACAGGGGATAAACCAGTAAAACTCGCATCGTATGTTAAACCTCACATTAGTATCAGACTTGCGATCGCCCAGGCGAATTGAGTGCGATCGACCCTGAAGATATCATGTTAGTTGTAAAATCGAGATTTTGCACCTCTATCGCAGATAATTTCAGGGCGATCGGTCCCTAAGTATCTCTAAATAACAGACAAATCAGCCAGATTTTTAGCTTTAATTTCCTGTTAACGCCTGTAAATGCTGACATCTTATCTTACATCGAAACCAAATACCCAGGTCAGATTTTCGCTATCAACTATCAATTATCAACTGTCAACTGTCAACTGTCAACTGTCAACTGTCAACTGTCAACTGTCAACTTTTAATATCTTTCCCCGGAATCCCGCTAGTCCTTAACATATCGGCAATCGTGCCGCAATAACTCGGCAATCCAATAGTTTCGGGATTGACAAAATTGTGATAAGTAAAATGGCGATAGCTAATACAAAATCTATCCCAAGCAGCTAATTGAATTCGGAACAGCCAAATAAAGAAATTCGCCAGCCCTGGTGACAGAGTAATCCGAAAAAATATCTTTTTATTCAAATAAGCACAAGCTTGTTCTACTGCTTGATTAGCTGTAAGCGGAGAATTTCCTAGCACAAAATGTCGCGGTTCCTCAGAAACTGCCGGATGTTCGACTAAATAATTAACTACTGTGGCAATATCAGCGCCGTGGATGAAGTGAAAACTGGCATCTGCCTTCAACCAACGAATCAAACCAATCCATTTTGCTACTTCTGGAATACCTGAAGAAAGGTGAGAAACAGGTTTATTGGCATCTCCGCCCAAGACTAATGTGGGGTAAAGTGCTGTAATCGGAGGCACATTTTGTAACTCTGACAATTGAGTCATACACTCATATTTCGAGCGAACATAATCCGTACCTAATTCCCCTGCTTCCTTGAGCAAATTATTATCATTGCCGAGAATGCTGGCAGTTGAAAAGTAAATTACTTGTTGACAAGTTTGTGGCGAAAGTAACTGAATCAGGCGGAGGGTTTTGTTGACATTAACATCAAAAACTTCTTGAGTCCCCCCCCAAGCAGTTGCAGCCAAAATCGCCACATCTATTGTTTGGAGAAGTTCGGCATATTGCTCGATATCTCGCATATCGCCTTGCAATATGTTGATGCCGGGACGGGCTTTGGTGTCAAATTTTAATTTATCGGGGTTGCGAACTAATAAGTAAAGTTCGTGGTTTGTCTGTTGAATCAAAGTTTCGGTCATGTAGTGACCGATACAGCCACTTGCACCCGTTATGAAAATTTTTTTTGTCATTTGCAGAAGGGGAAGGGAAGATGGCAAGGGGAGAATTGAGCTGTTTTCCTCGTTACCAGGCTCTGGCCTGGTAACGCAGATCCGGAGGCTCTGCCTCCAATTTGTCTGATAGCAAACGAGGCAGAGCCTCTGGACATAGGTTCCCAGGCAGAGCCGGGGAACCAGTATTGATATTTGAGCCGATTATATAATCGAAACCCAATCAAATTCAAGCAGTAACTGCAAGCAATTTGTCGGCTTGTTTGGCGGTTTCAAAGAAGAAACGCACGTTGTCTTCCGGTGTTCCTGGTAAGACGCCGTGTCCCAAATTGAGGATGTGTCCGCGCGGGCCAGCTTTACGAATGGTATCAAGAATGCGATCGCGAATAAACGGTTGAGAGCCAAACAAGACACCGGGATCTAAATTGCCCTGAACGTTCATGTTGCGGCCCAAACGTCGGCGCGCATCGGCCATATCCACAGTCCAATCGACGCTAACAATATCGGCACCGGATGTTGCCATACGTTCGAGAATGCCTGCACTTCCAGTGACTAACAGAATGAGTGGCGTGTCGGGATGGGTTTTTTTGACTTGCTCGAATACTTGTTTTTGGTAAGGTAGAGCAAAAGTATCGTAGTCTTGGGGGGAAAGTTGGCCAGCCCAGGAGTCGAACATCTGCACTACTTGGGCGCCACAGTCGATTTGATAGCGGACGTAAACGGCGATCGCATCTGCAAACTTTGACAGCAACTGATGTAGTAAAGTTGGATCGGAAAATGCCATGTTTTTGATAATCGCATAATCCTTGGAACCTTTGCCCTCAACGGCGTAGGCGGCCAGAGTCCAGGGCGCGCCGACAAAGCCGAGTACAGTGGATTTGTTGCCGACTTCTGCGCGCAGGGATTTGAGGATTTCTTTGATGAAAGGCAAGCTTTCTTCGGGATTCAGCGGTTGTAATGCGTCGATTTGCTGCTGAGTGCGGATTGGTGAGTGGATAATCGGGCCTTTACCTTCGGCGATATCCATATCGATGCCCAAACCAGGCATAGGTGTCACAATATCGGAGAACAGAATTACGCCGTCGGGTTGAAATGCGTGCCACGGTTGGAGGGAAACTTGAATCGCAACTGCGGGAAT
This sequence comes from Microcoleus sp., assembly GCF_041354475.1. Classification (NCBI taxonomy): domain Bacteria; kingdom Bacillati; phylum Cyanobacteriota; class Cyanophyceae; order Oscillatoriales; family Microcoleaceae; genus Microcoleus; species Microcoleus sp. The sequence goes on along the minus strand of NZ_JBGJZU010000050.1, from coordinate 3,259 downwards.
TTCGGAACGTTCGCGAAAGGATGGGTACTTTTCTCGCAAATCTCGATAGGCTTTCATGTAGCGGCCGGCTTGGCGCATCATCCAGACGGGAGGGCGTTCTAGGGTTTCGCCACGGGCTGCCCGCAACAGCAAGGGAACTTCATTTAATGCTGACATCTTAATTTTTCTCGGATTTAGCTAAACAGACGGGAATCCCCACACTAGATCGCTTCGATTAGTGTGGGATGAAAGGCGCGGTGAGGCGAGGATTCCACCCGTCAACCAATTCAAAACTATGTTTTGAGCGGTGGGCGGGTGGATGACGAGATAAACAAACTCTTTATTCGAGAGGTCTATTTTCTCCTTCAATACACTTTTTTGATCATTTCATAATTATGTCGTCAGTCGAATTTTGGTAATAAAAATTAACATTTGAGGATAGAAACCTCTCTGATTCTATGAATAAAATATTCACTCATAAACTTGACAGCAAGTAACGTATTCAAGTACAGTAACACTAATTGATAAGTAGCGACTGCAATTTAATATTGGCCACGCAGCAATGAGAACTTCTTACCAGTATCGATTACGTCCAACAAAGTTGCAAGCCACTGAGATTGACAGATGGTTGTCAATGTTGTGTGCACAGTACAACTATTTGTTGGCAGATCGATTCAACTGGTACGAACAAAACCGCTCCTCCATCAATGCGTGTCCGCTAGTTTGCTACTTGCCTGAACTGCGAGATAATCCAGATTACTACAGTCAGAAAAAGACGTTACCTCACCTCAAAAAAACTCATCCTTGGTATGCCGGGATTTACTCTCAAGTCCTCCAAGATGTAGTTAAGCGAGTTAAAGTAACTTTCGATCGTTTTTTAAAAGGTGATAGCAGCGGAAAACGTAGCGGTAGACCGAGATTTAAGCCGCGTAGTCGTTACCGCACGTTTACTTATCCTCAAGTTAAAGACGGCTGTCTACAAAATAACTTAATCAACTTGCCGATGCTCGGAAAAGTTAAAGTTATTTTACACCGTTCAATACCTGCTGGCTTAAAAATCAAAACTGTCTCTATCACCAAAAAAGCTGATGGTTACTATGTGACTCTCAGCTTAGAAGATTCAACAGTCCCTGAGATCAAACCAGATTTCAATCCTCAAAAGATTGTTGGAATTGATGTAGGGCTGAAAGATTTTTTGACAACCTCAGAAAACGAGACTGTGGCAATTCCTCAACATTACCGCAAAGCTCAAAAACGCCTGCGAACCATTCAGAAGCGAGTCTCACGTCGCAAAAAAGGCAGTAACCGCAGGCAAAAAGCAGTTAAGCAACTGGGGAAGTGTCACAAGAAAGTAACGGACAAACGTAAAGACTTTCATTTCAAAACTGCCAACGATCTTTTGAATAAATATGATGTTGTTGCAGTTGAAGACTTGAATGTTAAGGGACTTGCTCGTACAAAGCTAGCTAAATCTGTGTTGGATGCTGGGTGGTCAAGGTTTCTGTCGATACTGACAAACAAAGCCGTAAATGCTGGTTTGTTGGTGATGACCGTATGTGCCTACAATACTTCACAAGATTGTTCTAGTTGTGGTGAAAAAGTACCAAAAAAGCTGCATGAAAGATGGCACGACTGTCCGAATTGTGGATGCAGTCTTGACCGCGACCATAATGCAGCTATCGTGATTAAAAATAGGGCGGTGGGTCATCCCGTCTTTAAAGCTCAGTTAATGTCCGAAGCAATAGCTGGAGTCGCTGAGAAGCCTGCACCATACTGTACTCAGTGGGTGTAGGAGAATGTCACGTATTTTAATGCCTTTGGTAGCTTACCATTGCGCGATCGCCCTTTTTGACAAAAAATTCATCTGTTGGTCCTGACGGGGCATGGGGACACGGCGGTTTCATTCTCAGGTATAGTAACCGCCAAGTCAGTCGGCGGTTGAAACCGCTACTCTACAAACAAAGTCCACGCAACGCGAGACTGAAGAAATTCAACCCGCTTGGAGTGGGTTTCGTCTGTGTAGACGCGGTTTCTAACCACCGCATTTATAAGCGATAATCAAACAGAGCCAATTCGACGCTCGATCGCATTATAGAATCGATCGCCCATATCACCCATCCCCACCTCAATCAACCCTAGATTATCCGCACTCACCACCCGCAAAGGCGAGTTAGCACCCCCAACCACACCGATTTTTTGCCACATTTTCGGCAAATATTCTTCCAGATAAGCTTCCCAAATACCTTGATTTTTGGGGGCGACAGAAACAACAATGCAATTGCCCATTTCACCAAACAAAACCTCATCCCAACGGCTAACACTTGCCGAATTTCCACCTAGATGAACCTCTGCACCCAGTTTACCAGAGATACAGGATTCTGCGAGGGCGATCGCAATTCCACCCTCCGCACAATCATGGGCAGAACATACCCAACCTTGCCGAATTCCATCGCGACAAACTGCTTGCACTTTTCTTTCTAGCTCAAAATTAATTTTTGGCGGTTTTCCGGCAATAATTCCGTGAATGGCTGCCAAATATTCCGACCCTCCCAAAGTAGGAGAAGTGGCAATTTCTGAATTTTCAGATGACGAATTTTCAGTGGAATTCATGGTAATAGCATCGTCGGATTTTCCAATCCCCAACACATAAATTAAATCGTCTTTATTTTGCCAACCTTGACCGCAAATCTTCGTCAAATCAGCAATCAATCCCACCATTCCAATTACCGGAGTTGGATAAATGGGTTGAGGATTGCCATCAGAATCGATAGTTTCATTGTAAAGAGAAACGTTCCCACCAGTCACAGGTGTTTTCAACTCCCGACAAGCATCTGCAATCCCGCGACAAGCGGATGCTAACTGCCAATATCCAATGGGTTTTTCGGGACTGCCAAAATTCAGATTATCTGTAACTGCAATCGGTTCCGCACCCACACAACTTAAGTTTCGGGCAGCTTCGGCTACCACGGCTTTTGCACCTTCGTAAGGATCGAGATAAACATAGCGAGAATTGCAATCAACGGTGGCCGCCACTCCGGGAATAACCCCCCCCGGCCCCCCCTTGGTAAGGGGGGGAGAAAGTTCGGGAGTTTCTCTACCTTGTGCCTTCTTAAATAAGGGAATAGCCTCTGCTTCCTCTTGAAGCGTCGTCTTAGTAAGGGCAGGTTCTTCCTCTTGAAGCCCCCCCTTACTAAGGGGGGGTTGGGGGGGTTTTTCTTGCCCCTTAGTAAGGGCAGGTTCTTCCTCTTGAAGCCCCCCCTTACTAAGGGGGGGTTGGGGG
>NZ_JBGJZU010000049.1:0-48092 GCF_041354475.1 Microcoleus sp. | reverse complement strand
AGCAGGTACATAAAACCCAAGTTAAATCTCGCTTGAAGTAAGGCTTGAGCCGTGTGAGTGCGAAAGTCTCACGCACGGTTCCTAGGGGAGGGGAGAGAGGTGACTCTCGAACCTTACCCGACAATGGATAGGTTCTCCTATCCAGGGACGGTTAGCCTGACTCCGTTGCGAGTTAGTGATAACTGATTACACTTCTGGGTGATATCAAATCCGTTGACATCGGAATGATTAATCTCTCTCTTCTCTTCCTTCGCGTCCTTCGCGCCTTCGTGGTTAAATCATTCCGATACAACCGGAATTGATATGAGGCATTAAGTCAAGTCCCAGTCCGCAGGTGCAGCGGTAAAAGCATATCCCCTATTGTGTTGGGTAGCAACTAACAGGATAAAGCGGGGATAAAAGGCAGAAAGACTCTTAGCCGAATGGGGTAGCTGTCGAGCAAGAACATATGCGTAGCGAAAGCAAAAATGTGTTTGAACCACCGTTATGATAGATGGTCAAATGGCTGTTAGACCAAGCCAAAAGGCAAGGATAGGGCATAAGCAATTATCGGATTGACTTATCTGCACTGCCCAAAAACCCGGTGGAAAGCATTACGCTGTCATGTTCAACCAATGTGTAATCGGAACGAAGTAAAGCACTCACAGCCCTTAAATAATTAAGTAGGTTGCTAGCCGTAAGCTGTGAGTGTGTGGGATGGTTGCAGAAGCCAAAGCTCTACATTACTGTTGACGGTTGACGGTTGACTGCGCCGCCCTGAGCGTAGTCGAAGGGTTGACGGTTAACTCTAATTTACTATTCCGATGCAACCGGAAACGATTAAAAAAATAATTTCTTAACCACAGATAGATGCAGATGAACGTAGATGACTATACTTTTACCAGCTATTTCTTAGGGTGATTTAAATAATTATAGAGTCCCCGTCATTACCATAGGCCCCGCAGGATTTTTAAGTAAGGGCGATGCTTCAACCGTGACAACTAATGGTGTTAGTTCCGCATTAGCCGGCAGAGAAAGTTTGACAAAAACTGTTCCTGCTTCATTAGTATTAAAGGGCTCCCAAGCGATTTTTTCATTATTAATAACCGACCATAACTGATAAAATTGACCCTGTGGTAAAACCGGAAGGTTCCTTAAGATTAAAACAGCTTTGGGTTCACCGGGTGTAATCACAATACTACCAGAGGCAGCAGATGCGTCAGCCATCCCTTTGAGGGAAACCAGACGAGTATTAGGCTGTTGCAGCATTGCAATCACATCTTTTTGTCGCACTACCTGAGCCTCAAGCGTTGTTATTTGTTGCCTGATTCGGTAGTTGTCCACACCAAGGGCCAACGCCAAGAGTGCCGCTATGCTACCAAGAACGCGACTCCATTGTAGAAGTGAATGCTTCAGTTTTTCCTGGGGTAATGAGTTAGGAACTCCAGAAACATGAGGATTTGGTACTGCAACGCTAGCCGCCGAGGCAGTTGCCAAAATGGCGGAATAAAGGTGTGGTGGCGGTGCGATATCAGGTAGGGCGTAGGGCATAACTTCTAGGACTTCCTGCAGGCGACGCACCTCTGTAGCTAGTTCAGGGTTTTGTTTCAGCACTCGCCTTAATTCCTCAGCTTCTGAGGAGTTGAGGTTGTCAAGTACATAACCTGCCATCAATTCTTCCGATCGTTCAGGAAATAAAGGCTCTGTCATAAGTGCAAAACTAACCAATTAAATTTTGTAAATTTTTTCTTAAGTTCAACAAACCTTGCCGAGACCAAGTTTTAATTGTTCCCAGCGGTGTACTAAGTTTAGTAGCAATTTCTGATTGACTCAAACCATCATAGTAAGCCATCTCTAGAACCTGTCGCTGTTTTTCTGGAAGTTGAGTTAAGGCATCGCGAACACAGTGCGATCGTTCACTTAAAGAAGCTGACTCGAAAGGCGTGAGAGGGGGAATTTCAGTAGCCATCATCTGACTCCATCGCTGGAGAAATTTTAAGTTAGTGCTGCGGGAACGAAGTTTATCAATTGCGCGCGATCGAGCCATAGTTGTCAAAAAGCTGCTCATAGAGCCGCGATTCGGATTGTATGCGCCCCGATTCCAGAGAGTGAGAAAAATCTCTTGGGTTAAGTCTTCTGCCTCTTGAGGATTGCTGAGAATTCTCAGCGCCAATCTGTAGACTAAGCTGCCATAGCGGTTATAGAGAATACCCAAGGCAGAGGGTTGACCAAGACTCATCAACCGAAATAACTCAGCGTCAGTCTGTTTGTCAGTGTTGTCCGCGCTTGTTTCGGCAGAGTTCAAATCCATAGGTGTTTTGTAGAACAGACCTAAACGGATAATTTTAAGTTAATTCTGGTTATTGCAGCAAGCGCGTCTCCCAAAATAATCTGGCCCCATCTTCTTAAATACGACCCGCAGAGCTGATTGGATGTATACAAGCTGATTATCTTGACAATCCAATCAAAGAAGTAATCCGTACTATTATAGGAACCACGGCTAGCTATTACCTGCTGACTGCTAAAATCAAAATTCCTCAGATTTGGAAGAAAAATATGAACCGGAAAGTGCTTTATTTGATTGTTGGTCTGACTCTAACGGCTAGTCTGTATGCCTGCTCTTCTACTCCTAGCGCAGATCAGACTACTCCTAACGCTTCCCCCGATGCGATGAAGAGTCCTGATGCGATGAAGAGTCCTGATGCGATGAAGAGTCCTGATGCGATGAAGAGTCCTGATGCGATGAAGAGTCCTGATGCGATGAAGAGTCCTGATAAAAAATAACTTCCACTAAAGATATCACCGACTTTTACCTTCTACCGCCATTCATCTCCCACCATAACTGTACCCAATTGGGTGGCGAGATGAATGGCGGAGTCTCTCTCAAAAATTAATAGACATCTCTACAAAAGCAAGTCTTGAACAAGAAATATGGTCGAGGTCTAATAGTTTAATCCGATCGCACTTCATCGCACTTCATAGTGGTAGAGCGGGAAAAAACGGAGCTAACCAAAGCTGTATCTTGACATCCCAACCCAAAAGAATCGCGATCGCACTTCCCACCACAATTACGCCGCCGATTCTTTGTAAGGTTTCACTGTGGGGGCGCAAACGTAATAAGTGCTGGCTGAAATAGCGTCCTCCATAGGCGATCGCCAGTAGCGGCAACCCGGCTCCCAAACCGTACAAAATTAGTAAAATAAACGCAGTTACAGGCTGAGGATTGACAGCAGCTAAAACCAGAATACTCGCCAGAACAGGTCCCGCACAAGGTGTCCAAAGCAAGCCGAGTTGGGTTCCCAGCCAAAATTCCCCAACCAATCCTACTCGTGCGGGTGCTTTGAGCCAACTTTCAAAGTGTAAGTATTTAAACAGCAGTTGGTAAATCTGTGGAAAAATGGCACTGATCCCAGCAATCAAAAGAAAGGCAAGTGCTGCTGTTCGGAGGATGCTAGCAAAGTTGACAAACCACCCTGATGTTACTCCCAACAAGCTCCCAATTGCCGCAAAACCAGCGATCAATCCTGATACCAAAGCAATTGGGCCATAGCGATGAGATTGCAGGCTTCGTCCTAATAATATTGGTAGGATTGGTAAGACGCAGGGCGAGAGAATTGTTAAAAGTCCTGCTAGTAAAGCTACACCAGCCGAAGTGAGTGAAATTGCCATCTGACTACCCTAATAATTTGCGAATAGTCTGTTCGGTTTCCTCATAAGCTCCTTCCCCAATATGATCGTAGCGCCAGATGCCTTGGCGATCGGCTAAAAATAAATGAGGCCAGTATTCATTCTGGTAAGCCGCCCAAGTTTTGAATTCGTTATCCAGAGCCACTGGATAGGTAATTTGGTGTTCCTTCAAAGCTTTTTTGACGTTGTTTGCATCCCGCTCAAAGGGAAATTCAGGGGTGTGTACGCCGATAATCTTTAATCCGCGATCGGCATATTGCTGGTGCCAGCGGACGATGTAGGGCAAAGTGCGCTTACAGTTAATGCAGGAAAATGTCCAAAATTGCACCAACACCACTTTTCCTTTTAGGTCAGCTATTTTCAGAGGGGCAGAATTTAGCCACTGGCTGATACCTTGAAACTCTGGTAAAGACTTTCCAGTTGGTGAGGCAGCAACGTTCTCGACTGTGGGTGAATTAGAATTTTTAGCAGGAGTGGGTATGGAAATATTGTCAGAGCTAGAAGTTGGGATAATATCTTTTTTAAGGGCACAACTGAGAGTAGTCGAACCAACTCCCAGACCTAAATACCAAAGTAATTGGCGTCGCCCCAGCCAGCGATTGTTCATAAAGTAATTTCCTTCCTTATTTACTAGACATTTCCCATAATTATTGTGGAACAGGCATCCTGCCTGTTCAAGACTTGCTTTTTGGAAGATGTCTACTTTATATACGGAGATGACCGGAAATTGGATGTTTTATGCAAACCGGAAAAATTTTAAATCCAAAATAGAGTTAGCCTCGTATTAAGTTAGAGACTACTATAACAGCCCAGTCTATTTGTATCCCACTTTACAAGTAATTTTTATGCACGGTAGCAGAAAAAGTTAACTGACTTGGGTTAGTTGCTACCTACAAGGGCAGAGTAATAATTTTCTCTGAGTTCTTTAGGTATTGATTTAAAGCAGTTCTTGTCACCCTTACGCACTATGGATTCATCTGCTCCTTCTCAAAAATCTCGGTCTAAACCTTTACCGACTCAGGCAACTGGGGCGAAAATATTTCACTGGTTAAATATCATTAGTCTAGTTCTGATGATTGGCAGTGGATTGCAAATTTACAACTCGAATCCGGTTTTTGGCGGGCGGGGAGGATGGGAGTTCCCACCCATATTTTTGCTAGGCGGTTGGCTGGCTGGCGGCAGACATTGGCATTTCGCCGCCATGTGGTTATTCGCACTCAATCTATTTTGGTACGGTCTCTATATTTTCATCACCCGCCGCTGGCAGCATCGTTTTCTCGGCTATAATGACCTGAAAGCTTTGCAGAATTCTCAGAACCAGAAGCGCAAAAATTATTCGTGGCACCGCCTAGCTTATACAGCAATTATTCCGGTTTTGCTGCTAGCTTTACTTAGCGGAATGGGAATGTATAAACCTGCTCAGTTCCACTGGATTGTTGATTTATTCGGCAGTTGGCAGGCGCTGAGAGTCGTTCACTTTATATCTGTTCCTACCGTCATCATTTTTGCAATAATTCACTCTTTGCTCGGCCTCCAGGTAGGGGGTTCGCGCCTGATTAAGTCAATTTTTTGGTAGAGGTTTTCTCATGTTTCCAGACTCTCCTCGTTTATGGCAGCGCCGCCAATTTCTCCAATTATCTGGACTTTCTAGCATTGGTTTAGTTTTAGGCGGTTGTGGGTTGATTCCATTTGATGCTACGATTGGTAAGACTTTTGAACCTCTCAACCAAAGTGTGGAAGCTTTGTTGTTGAATCCTCAAAAACTCGTACCGGAATTTCCTGCAAGTGCGATCGAGCCGAATGCCTTAATTATCAATACCTTTGATTATACTCCAAACATTGATGTAAAAGCTTTCCGTCTGATAATTGATGGTGAGGTAAATCGTCCTCTTAACCTTAGTCTAGAACAACTTCAGATTATGCCTTTGAGTGTAATGACAATTCGCCATGTTTGTGTGGAGGGTTGGGCTGCTATTGTGCAGTGGGGCGGAGTGCGTCTGCGGGATTTGGTAGACCTTGCACAACCAAAGGCTAATGCTCGTTACATTTATTTTAAGTCTGCTGATGGCTACTACGAGAGTTGGGATATGCCTTCAGCGTTGCACCCTCAGACTTTGATGGTTTATCAGAAAAATGGTAATCCTCTGAGTGTTGAGAATGGTGCGCCTTTACGTCTAGCATCTCCCATTAAGCTAGGTTACAAACAAAGTAAGTGGGTGACGAGAATTACGTTAGTTAGTGAATTGCTGCCCAAAAAGGGTTACTGGGAGGATAAAGGTTACGAGTGGTTTGGAGGGCTATAATAATGTGTTTGAGAAGCCTGAATTCCGTAGTCTTCTTGAGTTATTGTAGGGACACGGCAGTGCCAATTAGTGTCAACTTAAGGTAGAACCAATAGCCCGACAGGGGTTTAAACCCCTGTCTTATAGCGAAAGTCCTCTCAAAGAGGACTGAAGAGTTAGTTGATGTATATTGGTTTGGGGCAAATCGACCGTCGGTTTCAACCGACTTTAGCTATTAGACAGGGGTTTAATAATGAAGAAAAGATTTTTTTTACAAGCTGGTGCAGCAACAGTAAGCATCGCATGGTTATCGCGCTATTGGCCTGGGAAGTCAAAAGTTATGGCAGCTTCCAAGGGTGTTTTTGAAGTTACTAAAACTGAGGAAGAGTGGCGCAAACTTTTGACTCCGGCACAGTTTGATGTGTTGCGAAAACATGGCACTGAACGCTCTCACACTAGCCCTCTCGATAAGCAATACGGTTCGGGAATCTATGAGTGTGCTGGGTGCAGTTTGCCACTTTTTTCATCGCAAACTAAATTTAATAGCGGTACTGGCTGGCCCAGTTTTTATGACCCGATAAAAGGGGCGATCGCCACATCGGTAGATAATTCGCTGTTTGCGAGTAGAATTGAAGTGCATTGCCATCGCTGTGGGGGGCATTTGGGTCACGTATTTGATGACGGCCCTGCACCTACTGGTAAACGTTACTGCATGAATGGTGTTGCTATGAAATTTATTGCTGGCTGACATTCTTTTACGGGTACTCCTGTGGTAAAGAATCCGATAATCATCGACGCCCCAGACGGATCTCTACTGCCAAACCGCAGGTGCACGCGGATTCGCGCGGATGGTATAGTGATTTGTGGGATGTGAGGGCGATCGATGTTTTATGGATGCTGAAGAACTTTTAGAAAGATACGCTAAAGGCGAACGACAATTTCATTCAGCTATGCTCAGAGGTGTAGACCTCAAAGGTGCAGACTTGAGTGGGATCGACTTAAGCTCTGCAACGTTGACAGCAGCAGAGTTGAATGAGGCAAACCTAACCGGAGCAACGCTTAATAGTACAAACCTCACGAAGGCATCTCTAAAAGGTGCAAATTTGAGCGGGTTAGTAGCAGCTTCTTATGCAAACTTCACTGATGCAGATTTGTGCGGTGCTGATTTGAGTAAAGCCAATTTGAATTCTGCTAATTTTAGTAATGCCAACTTGAATGAAGCAAACTTAAGTGATGCCCAACTAGCTTCTGCAAACTTCACTAAAGCATCCTTGGTTGAAGTGTGTTTGAGTAGAGCTAACCTCAATAGTGCCAACCTGACTAAAGCAAACTTGAATGAAGCAGACTTAAGTCGGGCAGATATAACTCGCTTAACAATCAAAGATACCAATCTTCAGGGAGCCAAGCTTCGCGGTGTCAATTTGTCTAGCTATGATTTGTCGGGTATCAATCTAGCAGAAGCCGATTTAGCTGGAGCCGAATTGACAGAAATAAATCTGAGAAACGCTTGTTTGCGGGGTGCGAATTTAGAGAGAACAGGTCTTCACAGAGCTAATTTGATGCGAGCTAATCTGGAGGGTGCTAAGCTTAAGAGAGCAGATTTGACTGAGGCCAATACTTATGGTATGAACATCAAAAATGCAGACTTCACTGGTACAATCATGCCCGATGGAGAATTTTACAAACCGCAAACCAATCAACAAGAATCCCAAAAAGTAACATCTATGACGCGCAAAATTATTCGTACTGACAAAGCACCGGCACCCGTGGGCCCTTACAATCAAGCGATCGCCGCTTCGGGTACTATGCTGTTTGTAGCTGGCCAAATTGCGATCGACACGAGACTAAACGATATTGTCTACACTGACGATGTGGCAAAACAAACACAACAAGTTATGGCAAATCTCGAAGCCATTCTCACAGAAGCCGGTGCGACTTGGTTGGATGTGGTAAAAACTACGGTGTTTCTCAAAGATATGAATGATTTTGCTGCTGTGAATGCGGTTTATGGGAAGTATTTTGATGAGGAAACTGCACCGGCGCGCGCTTGTGTAGAGGTTTCGCGTTTGCCGAAGGATGTGTTAGTTGAGATTGATTGTATTGCGGTGATTTGATTTCCTCTTTTTATTAAATCCCCGACTCGTTCAATCTGTCGGGGGTTTGGTTATATGGGAATTATTTAACCGCAGAGAACGCAGAGGACACAGAGGGAGAGAAGAGAGATGGTTGATATTGATTTATGCCTCCCTCTAAGCATACTTCATATTTTCTTCAGTCCGCGTAGGCGGACTTCGTTTGTGTAGTTGCGGTTTCAACCGCCGAATGATACTGAGGGGAAAGTGCGCGAATTTATTAACTCTAACAGCCGATCGCACTTGTCGATCTGTCGCTGTCGCGCACCCTACTCCTAAATCAATCTGAAAACAATCAGATTTAATTTCAATTAGCAATTAGGAATTACTAATTACCAGTTACCAATTAGCAATTAGCAATTACTCTAAAAGCAATTACCAATTACCAACTGTCAACTATTTATTCAACGCTTCACGGGCGGCAACCGCTTCGTCAGGATGAATATTCAATCGGGTCAAATTGATCCGACCTTTATTGTCAATTTCTCGCACTTTGACAATCACTTCGTCGCCGACAGCTAACTCGTCTTCCACTTTGCCAACGCGGTAGTCGGCTAACTGCGAAATGTGAATCATGCCTTCTTTTCCGGGCAGAATTTCCACAAAAGCGCCGATCGGAATAATCCGAGTAACGTGGCCAACATACACGTCTCCTGCATTCAACTTGCGTGTCATGCCTTGGATAATGCTGTGAGCTCGTTGAGCTTTTTCGCTGTCGTTGCCGGCAATTGTGACGGTTCCGTCGTCTTCGATGTCAATTTTGACGCCGGTTTCTTCGGTGATGGCTTTGATGGTTTTGCCACCGGGTCCAATTACTAAACCGATGAATTCGGGGTCGATTTTCAGGGTTAGCAAACGCGGTGCAAAGGGCGACATTTCCTTGCGGGGAGTGTCTATTGTTGACAGCATTCTTTCTAGAATGTGCAGTCTGGCTGGTTTGGCTTGGCGGATGGCATTGGCAATCACATCTAAGGGTAAACCTTTGATTTTCATGTCCATTTGCAAAGCAGTAATCCCGGTGTCGGTACCGGCTACTTTGAAGTCCATGTCGCCTAAAAAGTCTTCAATTGCCTGAATGTCAGTCAAAATTCGGACTTCATCGCCTTCTTTAATTAACCCCATTGCTGCGCCGCTGACTGGTTGGGACAGGGGTACGCCTGCGTCCATGAGGGCTAGGGTTGAGGCGCAAACGGAACCCATGGAGGTGGAACCGTCGGAAGAGAGAATTTCCGATACTACGCGAATCACGTAGGGGAATTCTTCTTTTGATGGCAACACTGGGACTAGGGCTCGTTCTGCTAGGGCTCCGTGACCGATTTCTCGGCGTCCGGGCGATCGCATGGGTTTGGTTTCTCCCACGGAAAAGGGCGGGAAATTGTAGTGGTGCAGGTAGCGTTTGTCTTGCTGTGGGTGCAAGTCGTCTGCTAAGTCTTGGGCATCGCCTGGGGTTCCCAGGGTTGCTGCCGACAGCACTTGAGTCAAGCCCCGATTAAACAACGCACTGCCGTGTACTCGCGACGGGAGCACGCCGACGCGACAAGAAACGGGTCGCACCTCGTCTAGCTTGCGGCCGTCTACACGGACGCCATCTTCAACGATTTGCTTGCGCATCATTTTTTTGGTGACGTCCTTGAAAACGTTGCCGATCGCCTTGCTGTTGGCGGTGGCGGCTACTTTTACCGGATCGTCTTCGGAGAGTTCGGCGATCGCAGATTCTACTTCATTTGCCTTAACTTCGTCCAAAGCTGCGTTGCGCTGATTTTTGTCTTGTTCAAATTTAGACAAAATAAAGCGGATTGGGGCTTCGGCGCGATCGCGAATAAAGTTTTCCAGGGCTGAGTCTAGGGATGGCCGTTCTTCCACCACCAAATCTATGCCCAATTCTGCCATGATTTCCCGTTGGGCTTGAATCAAGTCACAGGTTGCTTCGTAGCCGAAGTCGATCGCCTCGATGATATCCTGTTCTGGCAATTGGTTAGCGCTGGCTTCCACCATGATTACTCCATCTGGAGAACCCGCCACCACTAAATCTAATTCGCCTTCTTTGATTTCGCTGTAGGTAGGATTGATGATGAAGTCGTCTCCTACCAAACCAACTCGGACTGCGGCCATGGGTCCATAAAAGGGCATTTTCCCTAGCAATATCGCTACGGAAGCCCCTGTCACCGCCAGAACGTCTGGGGGTACTTGTTCGTCCATTGACAGCGTTGTGGCGACGACTTGGATGTCGTCTCTGAGCCAGCTTGGAAATAGCGGACGCAACGGTCGGTCGATCAAACGGCCCGTGAGAGTCACTTTTTCTGGGGGACGGCCTTCCCGGCGCAAAAATCCACCGGGAATTTTACCACCTGCGTACAGTCTCTCTTCGTAATCCACTAACAGGGGCAGGAAATCAATTCCTTCTCTCCCCTGGGAGCGAGTTGCCGTCACTAAAACCGCCGTGTCACCCGACTGAATCAAAACTGCACCGCCTGCTTGAGGCGCTAGTAAACCAATCTTCAGTCTAATATCCCGTCCATCAAAGGATATTGACTTGTCTATCTCTACCATGTAGCACTGCTTCCTTATCTACCACATTCTTTCTCTGTCGGGATCGTAACATTAACCACAGGGCTTTGAGAGGAAGCGGGGAAAAGAGAGCAATAATTGTGGTTCGATCGAGGTTTTGCGCCGAAATCATGAGTAATTATACTCTCCCAGGATGCGGGCTCTTCTGGGAGCGATGGGGCGATCGCCCGCCGCATCTCTGAAATAGGTGGTAGGATCTTCGTTTGGGCATGGGGCAAAGTCGGAGTCCGGGATTGGACACAGGAGATAGGGCCAAGGTGTTGCTGAGGAATGGAAACCCATAAATAACCAATAACCCTTAGACTACCCTTCGGCGAAGCAGAGTTCTTAAGCGCGAGCTAGCACCGCAAATAACAAATAACCCTTCGACTTCGCTGGCTGGCGACGCCAACAACCAATAACAAATAACCAATAACAAATAACCAATAACAAATAACCAATACTTAAATAATATGGCAATTTTACACGGTAGTTGGATAGTCGATTCGCAAGAAAGTTATTTATTTATTTGGGGGGAAACTTGGCGAAAAATTGGGGCGATCGATACCGAATCGGGGACGAATCTTAGCTTTCCCTTGGCCATGACTGAAGCTGAGTTGAAAACTTTCCTAACTTCTTTGCACCAGTCCGGTAAACTGAATTGGCTGTTACCGGAAACCTCACTTGGACTAAGCTCAGTTACCGCCGAAACTCCACAGGACAAAAGCAAAAAAATTAGGCGATCGACAAAAAATCACAACCCAGAAGTGACAGCCGACAACTCATCGATTCGCCGGGAAATTCGGGCGATCGCACTTCCTACCCAAATCTCCGAATCCAACATCAATCTGGTATTCCCACAGCACTCGGCAGCAACATTGACAGCAGAAGACAATGACAATCTTTACCTTTTTCCCTGGGAGATAGAGGGGTTTTGTCTCAATCCTCAAGCAGCTTTTATTTTCTTGCAAGCAATACCGCTCAATAGCACAGAATCTGACTCTTTTGTCGGTTCAGATTTGCGCTTTTGGTCTCATATGGCTAGATGGAATTTGGATTTATTGGCGAGATGCAAATTTTTGCCGGCATTGGAAAAACAGTCGGACGGTTCGGCTATTGCGAGGTGGCAACCTCTGTTAGATAGTTCTATTGATCAACTCCGTCTCGCTACTTTTGTCAAGCAAATGCCTACTGCTTGTAGAACATATCAATCGAAGGAAGAAGGAAGAAGGAAGAAGGAAGAAGGAAGAAGGAAGAAGGAAGAGAAGGAAGAAGGAAGGGAAGAGAATCAAGAAGAAGAATCGAATCAATTGCCTTTGGCTGTGGACTTGCCAATGGGAGCCCAGGAGTTAATTTTGGGATTTTTGAGTAGTGTTGTGGATAGTCAGGTGCGATTGGCTTGCGGCTCAACCTTAGAAATCAAAACAGTTTCTCCAACCCGCGAATGGCTGCAATCTTTGCAACAAGAATCTGGGATTGTGCAAGCAGAATCATCAGCCTTGGAAAACATGATCACAAAGCTGAGTGCTTGGACTGCGCCACTGCAAAATGCACTATCTCAACAACATCAATTTCACACTTGTTTTCAACTCATGCCGCCAGCGCCCGGTAAAGTTGAATGGAGTTTAAATTATTGTTTGCAAGCAGCAGATGAAAATGAATTTTTGGTAGATGCTAGAACTATTTGGAACAATTCAGTCGAGAGTTTGAATTATGCAGGTAGGACTATAGAATTGCCTCAAGAAACTTTGCTCAGCGGCTTGGGTTTAGCCTCAAAACTTTATCCCTTAATTGAACCGACTTTGCAAGCACAGCGACCTCAATTTTGTCCGTTAAAACCATTAGATGCTTACAATTTTATCAAGTCTGTAGCTTGGCGGTTTACTGATAGCGGATTAGGCGTAGTTTTGCCACCCAGTTTGACAAAGACAGATGGTTGGGCGAGTCGTTTAGGTTTGAGTATTCAAGCGGAAACAACCCCCCCCAACCCCCCCTTAGCAAGGGGGGGCGCTCCAGAAATTAACCCCCCCTTAGTAAGGGGGGGCAAGGGGGGGTTAGGATTGCAAAGTCTGTTAAGTTTTAAGTGGGAATTGACGATTGGGGGACAGCGCATTTCTAAGGCTGAATTTGACAGATTGGTAGGATTGAATTCCCCTTTGGTGGAAATTAACGGCGAGTGGGTGGAATTGCGCGCGCCTGATGTGAGGGCGGCTCAAACTTTTTTTGCTAGTCGCAAAGAGCAAATGACTCTTTCTTTGGAAGATGCTTTGCGTTTGGCGAATGGTGATTCTCAGACAATCGAAAAACTACCTGTGGTGAATTTTGAAGCAACTGGTCAACTTCAGGAGTTGTTGAATACTTTAAATAATAATGAGGCCGTAAGTGCGATCGCGCCGGCTAGTTTTCGAGGAGAATTGCGGCCGTATCAAGCCCTAGGAGTTGGCTGGTTGGCCTTCTTAGAACGTTGGGGTTTAGGTGCTTGTCTCGCGGACGATATGGGTTGTGGGAAGACGCCCCAGCTAATTGCATTCTTGTTACATTTGCAAGAAAATAAAACACTGGAGAATCCAACATTAGTAGTTTGTCCGACATCGGTATTGGGCAATTGGCAACGGGAAGTCAAGAAATTTGGCCCGACACTAAAAGTGTTATTGCATCACGGAGAAAAACGTGCTAAAGGCAAAGCATTTGCTACGGCAATTAAGGGCAAACATTTAATTATTACCAGTTATTCTTTAGTGTTTCGTGATGCGAAGGAAATTCAAAGCACTAAGTGGCAAGGATTGGTTTTGGATGAAGCGCAAAATATTAAAAATTCGGAGTCTCAGCAGTCGAAAATAGTACGACAAATTGAAGCATCTTTTAAAATTGCGCTGACAGGAACTCCGGTGGAAAATAGACTGCAAGAATTGTGGTCGATTTTAGAGTTTCTGAATCCTGGATATTTGGGACCTCGCAATTTCTTTCAGCGCCGATTTGCGATTCCCATTGAGAAATATGGCGATCGCGAATCTTTGCAGACTTTGCGATCGCTCGTTCGGCCTTTCATCCTCCGCCGCCTGAAAACTGACAAGTCAATTATCCAAGATTTGCCCGAAAAACAGGAAATGACTGTGTTTTGCGGACTGGCGACTGAACAGGCGACATTATATCAGCAAATAGTCGAAATGTCAATATCAGAATTGGAATCTGCCGAAGGCATTCAGCGCCGGGGGATGATTCTGGCTTTGTTGGTAAAACTCAAACAACTTTGTAATCATCCGGCGCTTTTGACAGCCAAACAAAACCCGAAAGCCTTGGAAATTAAGAGTCAGGAGTCGGGGAAATTGCAGCGGTTGCTGGAAATGTTAGAAGAAGTTGTTGCTGAGGGCGATCGCTCTTTAATTTTCACTCAATTTGCCGAATGGGGAAAACTGCTCAAACCACATCTAGAAAAGCATTTAGGTCGAGAAGTTCTGTTTTTGTATGGCGGAATTAAGCAGCAACAGCGGGAAGAAATGATCGATCGCTTCCAGCACGACCCCCAAGGTCCACCGATTATGATTTTATCCTTAAAAGCTGGCGGTACTGGTCTTAATTTGACCAGAGCAACTCATGTTTTCCACTATGACAGATGGTGGAACCCAGCAGTAGAAAATCAGGCGACTGACCGGGTATTTCGCATTGGTCAAACCCGGAATGTTCAAGTACATAAATTTGTGTGTACTGGCACATTAGAAGAAAAAATTCATGATATGATTGAAAGCAAGAAAGCCTTGGCTGAACAAGTAGTCAGTGCTGGAGAAAACTGGATTACCGAGTTAGATACAGACCAACTTCGGAATTTACTAATTCTCGATCGCAATGCTATCATAGAATCTAGTGATGAAGAATAAAGCTTTTTTCCTTATTCCGGTTCAGTCAGCGTAGTCGAAAGACCTTCTTCCCTCTTCCTGAATTTCCCCCCTTGGGGGGTGATATCGTTTCCGGTTGTATTGGAATGATTTAACCGCAGAGAACACAGAGGACACAGAGTCCGAGAATAGAGATTTGAATAATTCAGATGCTACCGGATTTGATATGATATAAAATCCTCTCTTCATCGTCCTGTATTAAACTCTCTCTTCTCTTCCTTCGCGTACTTCGCGCCTTCGCGGTTAAATCACCTGACGATACAACCGGAATTGATATGACTTCTTCCTTCTTCCTTCTTCCTTCTTCCTTCTGCTTATGATTGACAGAGAATGGTGGACCCAACAATGGCTAGATTTAATCAATACCTACCGCTTCAAAAAGCGGTTAGAACGCGGCTGGCAATATGCGCGAGAAGGTAAAGTTCTCAGCATTAAATTTCCTAATCAAGAAGTAATTGCCCTCGTTCAAGGTACTGATCCCAAACCCTATCAAGTTTCTCTAGGACTCGATCCACTAACAGATGAAGATTGGGAATATGTGATTGAAAATATGTCACAAAGAGCTATTTTTTCAGCAAAATTATTAGCTGGAGAAATGCCACACAATATTGAAGATGTGTTCGCAGCGGCTGGGAAAACCCTATTTCCGTTAAGTTTGTCGGATATTCGATCGCGCTGTAGCTGTCCCGATCCCAAAAACCCTTGCAAACACATAAGTGCAGTGTACTACTTATTGGGCGATCGCTTCAGCGAAGACCCCTTCGTGCTGTTTCAAATGCGGGGTAGAACCAAAGAACAAATCCTGACAGCACTCCGCCAAAGACGAGGTACAGAAGCCAAAGACAATACACAACTAAATTCAGGGGAAAATTCCCTAACTGAAAATGCCAAATTACCTAAAGTCGATCGCTTTTGGGAATACAACCAACAACTAGAATCATCTCTAGTCGTGATTGTACCACCACCGAGTAGCGAAACAGTCTTAGATATTTTAGGGCCAATGCCCCTCGCCACTGACGGGAAAGGAACAGCCAGCAAATCATCCCCAGCCTCAGATGCACTCAAACAGCATTTTAGCAAAATTTACCAAGCAGTAAGCCAGCAAGCAGTTCTAGCAGCACTAAAACGGAGTGAAGGAGATTGAGCGCTTTGGTTTTTCTACCTTAATCAGTACCTAGAAATACTCTAATTAATCTCACATTTTATACAAAAAAATTTCAGTGTTGACATTATTTAAATACAATGATATCTTGTATCCGAAATTGTTAATTCAGTTTTTACGCGCTCAAAGTAAACGCGAACAGTAGTTCTAATTAACTAAAGTTACAGATCAATAAAATATTCCGTTAATACTGGTGCACTACTGTCAAAAATCTGTAGCTTTCATTGTTAGAATTAGTGTTTTTTAGGGTGCTAAGTTCACATACCTGAAACTTCAAATAATTGTGAATATGAACAACAAAATAAAGATTGGTGTTGCAGAAGCTCTAGGCACTTTTGTATTGGTGCTAGGTGGATGCGGTAGTGCGGTGTTAGCAGGAGACAAAATTGGCTTTTTAGGAGTGTCCATTGCCTTTGGGTTGTCCCTATTAATTATGGCTTATACCATCGGCCCAATTTCTGGATGCCACATCAATCCAGCAGTGAGTATTGGTTTAGTAGTTGCCAAACTTATCGATGCAGTCTTGCTTCCTTATTATATAGGAGGTCAGATTTTAGGTGGAATTCTAGGTGGTCTTGTTTTATACATGATTGCATCAGGAAAACCGGGATTTGATGCTGCCGCTTCGGGATTTGCATCTAACGGTTTTGGCGAGCATTCTCCTACAGGTTACGGACTTTTGGCGGCGGCATTAACTGAAATTGTACTGACGGCTTTTCTGTTATTTACCATCATGGGTACTACCCATCCCAACTATCCTGTAGGTTTGGGCGGAATCCCGATCGGCTTGATGCTGGTTTTGATTCACTTAGTGGGAATTCCTGTAACCAATACTTCGGTTAATCCAGCTAGAAGTATCGGTGTCGCACTTTTTCAAGGAGGATGGGCAATCCAACAGTTGTGGGCGTTTATTGTATTCCCGATCGTTGGTGGAGTTATCGGCGTTTTGGCTTATAATTTGATTAAGCCTGTCCCGGAAGAAGTTTAATCAGAAATTGAGCCAAAAATCGGGTTTCTGGAGTCATAAATTTTTTACCCCACCCCAGCCCTCCCCTTGGGAGCATCCCAATTTTGCAGGGGCGAAGCATTCCGGCAGATAATTTATGAGTTAAAAGCAGAGATTTACTGCGGTCATGCTTCGCCCCTACGGATATATTTGCAAAAATGGGATGCTCCCCTCCCCTTGAATCAGAGGAGGGAGTAAGAAATTCAAAAAGATGCAATTGTCATAGATGCTTCACAGTCTCTAGAGGTAATTGTCCAATTCCTGATAAATAGTATAGGGACTGCGGGAGCGGGGAATCTTCTTCCTGGTAATGAAAATTGAGAGATTTAATAATTTTTGTACAAGTACAAGAAAGCTTCAACTTCAGCAGCGCTTGGTTGAGCAGAAATTGCGCCAGGTTTCATTGCCGTCATGGCACCTACTGCACTGGCATAAGTAACCACTTTTTTGGTGACTTCTGCATCGGCTAAATTCAGAATTCCCACCTTGCACAACTGGCTGACAAAACCAGCCACAAATCCATCACCCGCACCAGTTGTATCCTCAACATCTACTTTGAAAGCGGGGATTTTTCCTTCATTCTCCGAGATACAATAGGAACAACCTTTATCTCCCCCAGTTACTAAAACTCCTTCTGGGGAATCGAGGCGGTAAGTAATAGCTCCAGCGTCGGTAGTTTCAAACAGCCATTCCGCTTCTTCTGCCGATAATTTCAGAAAATCAATTTTTGTGAATAGTTTTTTAATCAGTGATTTTGCTTCCTCTGGATTCTGCCAAAACACTGGTCGCCAATTGATGTCTAGTATAATTTTTACATCATACTTTTCTGCTAGTTCAATCGCTTTTTCTATCGCCTTTCGACTATCTGGATAAGCTAATTCTAAAGTACCTAATACTAGAAAATCCGCATTTTCAAACAGCACCTCTGGTATTTGGGCCGCGATGAGGTGAGTGTCGGCAAACTCCGCAGTGTTTGCATCGCCAAAACCGGCAAAAAATCGATCGCCCATTTCATTTCGCAATACATAAACTTGTCGTGTCGGTGCTGTCTGGTGACGCTGCACTCCAGTGGTGTCAACTCCTATTTCTTGCAATACCTGCACGAGGGAGTTACCCAGTTCATCCCCACCCACAGCACCAATAAATCCTGCGCTATTCCCCAATTTAACTAAAGCACAGGCAACATTCGCCGGGGCACCACCGGGATAGGGTGTCCAAGATTCTACCTCTTCTAGGGCAAGTCCCGATCGCTCTGCGAGACAATCAAATAAGATTTCACCCAAACACAGTACGCGAGGATAAGTCATAGGGATTTGAGATTTGAGATTTGAGACAAGGCCAGACTGGTCATTAAAAATCTCCCATAATTCCTGGGGAACAGGCATCCCTTCGACGAAGCGCTTGGGCTAGCGGAGCCTCGCCCGCGCAGCTTCATCGAAGCCTTCAAGGGCACGGCGGGACACTTGCCCGTTGTTGACCATCTTTTTGCCAGAAATCTATTACACAGGGATCGAGTGCCTGCACTGACACCTGGTGTTGGCACTCCGCTGGGAGGACGTGATGGTCGATAGACTGCAATTGCTAATCTCCGGGAACGATAGCATGAAAAGATTTAATTTTTCTATTCTTAGTTCATCCTCGATCCTTTAGAATTATAGATAGGTAAATATGCAGACATAGGAAAAATTTATGAGTGGGAGCGTTTCTCAGATCCCTGTCACCCTATCAGACAGAGAATTACAAGTGGTAGAATTGGTCGCGACAGGATTGACCAATGAGAAAATAGCGGAAAAGTTAGAGATTAGCAAGCGCACAGTTGACAACCATATTAGCAATATCTTGAATAAGACGCGGGCTGATAATCGAGTTGCACTGGTGCGCTGGGCTTTGCAGTGGGGAAAAGTATGTTTAGACAATATTAACTGCTGCCCTCTACCAGGACCGATCGATAAAGAAGTATCTTAAGTAGGGCTCAATGTTGGGAACAGACAAAGGAATGATGCAAACGGCACAAGAAAAACAATTACGGTATCAAATTCAATGCCCTGGATTACCACTGGCGGTGTATCGCGAAGTGGCGGCTCATTTGCGTCAAGTTGAAGGGGTGGAAACCGGTTTAATTCCACAGCAGTCGCAGCAGTTTGATTACAACGACAGCCAAGTTGGGGCTTTGTGGATTCAGTATCCTGAAGGGTTCGATTTTGCCGATCGCGAACGGGTCGATCGCATTTTGGCTTATTATGGCGATCGCTACGGAGTTTGGGAATCATTAGTTATTAGTAATTGGTAATTGGGAATTGGGCATGGGGCATGGCGCATTGGGCATTGGTAATTGGGAATTGGGAATTGGAACTAACAACTAACTACTGACTACTGACTACTGACAACTTACTACTGACTACTGACAACTTACTAACAAAATGAGTGCAATTAAAACTTTACGGGGAACGCGGGATATTTTGCCAGATGAAATTCGATATTGGCAAAATGTCGAAGAAATCGCTAGAACAATTTTGAAAAAAGCGGCTTATCGAGAAATTCGCACGCCTATTTTTGAACAAACATCTTTATTTGAACGCGGTATCGGCGAAGCAACCGATGTTGTGGGCAAAGAAATGTACACTTTTAAAGATAAAAGCGATCGATCGACTACTTTGCGGCCAGAAGGTACAGCCGGAGTAGTTCGAGCTTTTATTCAAAATAGTTTGTATGCTCAAGGAGACGTCCAGCGCCTGTGGTATGCTGGGCCAATGTTTCGCTACGAAAACCCCCAAGATGGCAGACAGCGACAGTTCAATCAAATTGGTGTGGAAGTCTTGGGGAGTGCGAATCCTCGTGCGGATGTGGAGGTAATTGCGATCGCCTGCGATATCCTTCAAACCCTTGGTTTAAAAAATTTGCGCCTCGATATTAACTCTGTCGGAAATAAGGAAGATAGACAAAATTATCGGCAAGCCTTAATCGACTATTTTACACCATACAAATCCGAATTAGATGCGGATTCCCAAGACCGTTTAACTCGCAATCCGCTGCGGATTTTGGATAGTAAAAATGAGCGGACCCAGGAAATTGTCAAAGGCGCGCCGAGTATTTTGGACTATTTGGGCGATGAATCGCGATCGCACTTCGAGCAAGTGCAGCAAATGCTGACAAATTTAGGAATTAGCTATCAGTTAAATCCCCGATTAGTGCGCGGTTTAGATTACTATACCTATACTGCCTTTGAAATTATTTCCGACGATTTAGGCGCGCAAGCCACAGTTTGTGGAGGTGGCAGATACGATGGTTTAGTAAAGGAATTGGGCGGACCAGATACGGCGGCAGTCGGTTGGGCAATGGGTATGGAAAGGTTGATTATCCTGCTGCAAAAATTGCAACCATTACCCAAACCAAAGTTAGATTTTTATTTGGTATCCAGGGGTGAAAAAGCCGAACAACAATCGGTATTATTAGCTCAAAAACTCCGGGTTGCTGGGTTTAGCGTCGAAATCGATTTGAGCGGCAGTGCTTTTGGGAAACAGTTTAAAAGAGCTGACAGAAGCGGTGCTGTTGGGTGCTTAGTTTTGGGAGATGCGGAAGCGGAAAACGAGACGGTACAATTGAAGTGGTTGGCGAGTGGAGAACAAAGTGCGATCGGGCAATCAGAACTGCTAGCAATGACAGAGGAGTTACAGCAGAAGATTCAAAACCCTTAGAAAGATGGGTTGTTGCCAAGTCTCGATCCCCCTAAATCCCCCTTAATAAGGGGGACTTTGATGGCACTCTTGTCCCCCCTTTATTAAGGGGGGCTAGGGGGGATCTAGACTTCGATACCAACAAAAGAAACTGTCGGTTTCCTCGTTACCAGGCTCTGCCCGGTAACGCAGATCCAGAGGCTCTGCCTCGCGATTAACGCAATTAACATTAATCCGAAAAACCAAGAGATATAATTTAACCATTAAAACATCTAACATCTGATATAGTATGTCGTTAGCAACAAAAAAACCCGAAAAAAAACTCACAATCACCTGGCCACTACTACCAGAAGATTTCCAACTACCAGACGACCCCGTGGAAGATGAAAGCCAACCATTGTTAGCAGCAGCTTTACGCCAGCCACTAACAGCATTTCCTGAATTAATGCAGAATGCCTTAATAGTTTCCAACTTTGCCCTTTGTGCCGGCATAAGTTTCCCAGGTTCAACCAGCGGCGAACAGCGCATTATCTGCAAAGCACCAGATTGGATGTACGTGAAACCCGTCAATCCCAAAAATGTCTCGCAAGTACGCCGCAGTTACACGCCACACACAGAAGGGACAATTCCCCAAATCCTGATGGAATTTCTGTCAGAAACCTACGGAGAAGAATACTCTGTTGAGTTTACCTCGCGGGTGGGAAAGTGGTTTTTTTATGAGCAAGTAATCAAAGTCCCCAGATACGTGATTTTTCGGGCAACTACCGCTCATTTAGAAGTTTATGCTTTAGAATCAGAGCGTTACAACTTGCAAAAACCCGATGAAAATGGACGTTATTGGATACCGGGATTAGACTTATTTTTAGGAGTTTGGGAAGGAACCCACGAAGGGAGAACAGGCTGTTGGTTGAGGTGGTGGAATACAGCAGGCGAGTTATTGTTGTGGTCAGAGGAACGAGTAGAACAAGAACGTCAGCGAACTGAAGAAGAACGTCAACGGGGCGATCGCGAAAAACTCCGCGCTGAAAGATTGGCCGAAAAACTGCGTCAAGCCGGGATCGAGTTAGATGATGAAGAGTGAAATTATCAAAATATAGTCGAATTCGACTATATTTTGGTATAATTACTATCTTGTGGTGCTGGCATCCAGCCAGCCATTGTCCTATTACGAACTAATATGTTAATCGAACGTCTCAAGCCCATCGCCTGGAAAAAAAAACCCCAACTGATTTCATTGTTTTCAGGTTGTGGCGGCATGGACTTGCCATTCCACCAAGCCGGATTTGAGGTAGTTTGGGCGATCGACTCTAACAAATACGCCTGCAAAACATTCAGCAGAAATATCGCCGATGTCATCGTCAATGACAGCATAGAAAATATAGACATTACCCAAGTTCCAGATGCAGACATATGTATAGGAGGATTTCCTTGTCAAGACTTTTCCATGATTTGGAAACGTCCAGGACTGGAAGGAACCAGAGGCAATTTATACACATACTTTCTAGATTTTGTCAATAAAAAAAAACCCAAAGCTTTTGTAGCAGAAAATGTCAAAGGCTTATTAAGCGCCAATAATTATCAAGCAATCAAACAAATAATTTCAGACTTTGAAAGTATCGCTCCCGGCTACTTAGTCAAACCCAAACTCTACAACTTTGCGGATTACGGAGTCCCCCAATTTCGCCAAAGAGTATTATTAGTTGGCATTCGGATGGATACAGGATTTAACTTTGTACATCCTCAGCCAAAATACGGTGAAAATCGCAATTATCCTTATCGAACTGCCGGCCAAGCACTCAAAAATGTCGAAAAAGTCAAATATAATCAAGAACATCAGAAAATTCAACCACGAACCATTGAAATTTTGAGTCGCATCAAACCGGGAGGGAATTTTACTGATATTCCCAAAGATAGTCCCTACTATGTAAAAGGCATGATCAGTCACGTTTATCGGCGAATTCATCCAGATAAACCCTGTGCTACAATTATTGCTGGTGGTGGTGGCGGTACTTGGGGATATCATTATCCCGAACCCCGTTCATTGACAAATAGGGAAAGAGCAAGGTTACAAAGTTTTCCCGATAATTTTGTTTTTGAGGGTTCTATTACTGAAGTAAGAAGACAAATTGGCAATGCAGTTCCGCCCGATGGAATAGTTGAAGTTGTTGAATCACTGATTCCCTTATTTCAAGAGGATTATCAGAAAATAGATTTATACAATTTAAATAAAAAATTGCAATTAATGTCAATTAAAGAACGATTAGAACACGCAGAAGCAGAGGCTTCTGAACAGCAATTACAATTGACGGTTAATGTTTAGTCAAGTGAGGTAATTGAATGTCGATACCTAGCATAACTCCTGAAACTCCCTATGTGGACATATCATTATCAAGAGTTGATAAAGAGCAGCAATCAAATCTCAATATTTTTTTTGGCAAAGGGCGGGAGAATAAATCTACTGGTAAATTTATCCCAAGAGATTGGTACGAAGTTGAACTTATTGTGGATTCAAAAACAATAAGCGATCCTATCTACCCAAAAGGTGATTTTATCGCTCACACAGATGATGGTTTAACATTTGACTGTCAAACTCAAGGAGCAAATTATAAAAACTTTAGATCCAAGAATGACTTAAAAATTCTCGGCCGCTGGATAAAAGGTAAGTTAGAACAAAGTGGTGCTCTGAAACAATTTGAACCCGTTACTAGCGAGACATTGCAGAAGTACGGTAGAGACTATATCCGTCTGTATAAATTATCGGATTATGACTACTACTTAGAATTTGATGTGTCTATGCAGCACAAAATGCTGAAAGAACTTCACATCAAATGGGTTGGCTCAGCCCCACAATTCGATGTGGAGTTTGGTGAACGAATCAATTTATTTACCGGAGATAACGGTTTGGGAAAAACTTTTTTGTTGGATGTTGCGTGGTGGGTACTAACCGGAAATTGGTCTGAACATCCTGCTTTTCCCCAACAAGTAGAAGGAGAGACACCAGAAATTATATCTCTTTTGAGCAATCAAAAAGACTCTGAGGAGTACAGAAGTCTATTTAGTTATTCCGATCAGAAATGGCTCAATCTGCGAAGGTCTCCCAGTTTGAAAAGCTTGATTATTTATATCCGTGTTGATGGATTTTCAGTTTTCGATTCTACTCGCCAGCCCTCAAGTTCTTATCATTTTACTAGCGATAGCCTCTGGAATGGATTAAGAGTAGGTGATAAAGTCCTATGTAATGGTTTAATTCACGATTGGGTGAATTGGCAACGTCAACCCGATAGATCCCAATTTGAACTTTTATCCCACGTAATTCAGCAACTTGCTCCCCATGCAGATGAATGGATGGAACCGGGAGAGCCAATGCGAGTTTCTGTTGAGGATGTTCGTAATATTCCTACACTTAATTTACCTTACGGTAATGTCCCTGTCATCTACGCATCAGCAGGAATAAAACGTATTTTAGGATTAGCTTACTTGCTGGTGTGGGCTTGGTACGAACACACGCTAGCATCTAAGCTGCGACAGCAAGAACCTGTGGATCAGATGATTTTGCTGATGGATGAGGTTGAAGCTCACTTACATCCTCAGTGGCAACGATCTATTCTGCCCGCCATCTTAGAAGTCGCTATAAATATCAAAAAAAAGATAAAAATTCAAGTAATAGCGACTACTCATTCTCCTCTGGTACTTGCCTCTATTGAGCCTCAATTTGATGAGGAACAAGATAAGTTATTTTTGTTTGAGTTACAGGGTAAAGATGTAACTCTTAATCAAATTCCTTGGACAAAACATGGGGATGCTGTTGGTTGGCTAACTTCCGATATTTTTGGGTTGAAACAGGCTCGTTCCCGCGAAGCAGAAATAGCGATTGATGCTGCGTATACCTTCATGCGAGGAGAAAGCATAGATGCTTTTCCTGAATACCTAAGAACTAAAGAGCAAATTCATCAAGAACTCCTGCGAGTTTTACCAGAACACGATCGCTTTTGGCCGCGATGGATTGTGAGCACCGAGGTAGAGTAAATATGATGCGATTTACTCCGCCACCGGAACCAGCAGATTTTGAGCAACAGGTGCGAAAAGCAGGCAATAATTGGTTAGTTAACAATCCTGGGAAAGAACCAAAAGATTTTTGGTCTACCTTAAAACCCGCATTAGCTAAAGGGTTCCAAAATCTTTGTGGCTATTCAGTTATGTACATACCGAGTCGGATGGGAACTGTCGATCATTATTTGAGTAAAAGTAAAGCAGAAAACCGCCATTTGATTTATGAATGGCAAAACTATCGCTATGCTTTGCAACGGGTAAATAGCTGCAAAGGAACTTACGATCAACAAATTCTCGACCCTTTTGAAGTTGAAGATAATTGGTTTGAAATTATTCTCCCTTCTTGTCAGTTAGTTTTGACTGATTTGGTGCCTTCCCACAAGCGCCAACTAGCTGAATTTACACTCAAAAAGTTACAACTTCAGAATAGTGAATGGGTAATAGAACAACGTCAGGAGTGGTATCGGATGTATCTAGATGGAGAACTGAATCTAGAAGGGTTAGAAAAGAAAGCACCTTTAATCGCTCGTGCGGTTAAAAATAGCTTAATTAGTTAAATATAGTTTTACAATTCAAGAGCCAGGTCAATTTCTTGAACTAATTCTAAAGGGAAGAATGGCTTATAAATAGTCTTTATTACACCCAGCTTAGGAAACAGATAGCTTTCGGGTAAGTGGGTTTTTGCGGTTAATAGTACCACAGGAATGAATACGGTTATTGGATTGGATCGCAGGTATTCTAAAAAAGTCAAACCATCCATTTGAGGCATCATCATATCTAAAACGATCGCATCGGGAAGTTCCGTACTGGCTTGATGCAAAGCATCCTCTCCTGATGAGGCAGTTAAAACTTCCCAACCTCCGAATTTTTGCAAGCAAAAAGCCACAACTTCCCGGATAGACTCGTCATCATCTACAACTAAAATGCGTTTGGTAGTTGGATTGATAGTTTCGGAGTGATTGTTCTGGATAACTTGATTTGAACAGAGCATATTGATCATAGGTTTCCTCACTTTGAGTGTCAGATGGTCAACTCGATCGCCGACAGTTTCAGATTAGACGAAGAAAATGGAGAAAATATGAATTAATGCCCTTAATATGTCAAGAGATATGAAGTAATATGAGTTTGGTGAACCTTGAGTGAGGTCGATCGCACTTTGAACTCAAATTTTCATTCCTAAAACCTTTTTCCTTCAGCTATATTATCAGGCACACCTACCGCAGAAATCCCGGCGATCGCCCTTAAATTCTGACACCGAATCAAAGCATTAAAATCCAACCCAGAACCTTCTATTTGCGCTACAGCCTCGATCGCCGATAGTAAATGTCTGGCGGCCTCTTCTTCGCTGTAACCGCGCCGGAGAGCTACTTTAATCGCCGCTTCGTCAGCCTCTAACTCTACTTGGGAACTCCGGTTGTCCCGCCAAATTCGAGTTACAGCAAGTCCCGTCAAACCGCCGGCGATCGCAGTGCCGATCGCATCTCCCTGCAATAATTCTACCACTGTTCCGACAACTCCCGCCAGAGCTGCCCCTTGATAAATATCGACTTTAAACCACTGAACATTTCCCAGAAAACTGACATTGCGTAATATTAGTAAATCTCGCTGCGGCTTAGACAGCAACTTCCACAGATCAAAATTAATATAAATTGGTCGATTGCGATTCCAAGGTAAAGGAAATTGACAGTCTATTACCTTTGATTGCTGTGGCTTATTAATGATTTTACACATCATGCGGCCGGAGGCTGGCATCACATCTAACAGGCGGCGAATTTCTGGTTCGGGATTCATAATAGAAGGAAGAAGGAAGAGGGAAGAAGGAAGAAGGAAGAGGGAAGAAGGAAGAGGGAAGAAGGAAGAGGGAAGAAGGAAGAGGGAAGAAGAACCCCCCCCTGCCCCCCCCTAGGGGGGAAATTCAGGAATAAGTCACCCCCCCTAGGGGGGAAAGTCAGGAATCAGGAAGAAAGAGATGGGGGAGAGGGGCTTGATATCAATTCCTCTGTTCATCGGAATTATTAATTTCTCTCTGTGTTCTCTGTGTTCTCTGTGGTTAAATCATTCCGATGCAACGGTTACTATATTAAGGGTTTTTCTTGGAGTCGGGAGATGGAGATTTTTGAGCTTTGGGAGTTGCTTTTTCACTCTTGGGCGAAGGCTTTGGGTTGGCAATTTTTGGGGCAACTGAGGGCTTGGAAGTTGCCGCTGGTTTGTCAGAAGCAGGGGCTGTTAATGGTGCAGCAGTAGGTGTTTTAGTACCTAAAATGCTGGCATCTCCTGTGTCAAATAAGCCAGCGATGCAAGCAATCATCATGGTGGCTAAAGTTCCGACAAATAATGCTTTCCAACCAAGTTCGGAAATGTCTTTGCGCCTGGAGGGAATTAGGGCGATTGTGCCACCGACAAATATGCCGACAGAGGCTAGGTGGGCGAAGCCGGAAAGGGCGTAACTGACAATCAATACTGTGCGATCGCTCACCAGTCCTTTCCCAGCCACTTCTGCTAAAGTTTGATAAGGTGGAATTGCTGTTTCCAAAAGTCGGCGGCCGATGATTATAGATGCTTGCCAAGAATCCTCAAGGGGAACTCCGGTTAACAGCGTCAGGGGATAAAATAAGAATCCCATGATGTTGGCCAAGGTTACTACTTTAAAAAAGCCACCAATCGGGTTTGGCAAGATAGCCAGCCAGCCAAAGAATTGATTGATTAAGGAAACTAAACCTAAGATTAATATTAAAACAGCGGCGATCGCCACTGCCATCTTTACCCCATCCAAGGCACCGATGATGGCAGCATCCAAAGGGCTAACTCGTTCGATTGGTTCTCCGCCAACGGTTTCTTGTTGGGGAATTGCGCCGTCCAAGTCATCAATTTCTTCTCCCACAAATTCTCGACCTTGAGGTTTTGGGTTTTCCTTGGGAATACCACCCATTGTCAGCGGCACTTCGGTTTCGGGCACTAATATTTTGGAGAGGACGAAACAAGCTGGAATGGCAATAATGGAAGCTGAAACTAAATGTCCTAAAATATTGGGAAAAACAGGCTTGAGGAAACTGACGTAAATTGCTAAAGTTGAGGAAGCAGCAGTCCCAAAACAGCAAGATAGGATGGCACAAAGTTCCGAACGAGTCATTTTAGGCAAGTAAGGCTTGACCACAATTGCTGCTTCAATGCCTACGAAAATATTGGCAGCACCGCTGAGTGCTTCTGCGCCACTCAAACGCATTGTCATATAAAAAATTTTGGCGAAAACTTCGGTTATAATTTGAATAACACCGATGTTATAAAGCAAAGCCATCAAACCTGAAAAAAACACCACTGTTGGCAAAGCTCGAAAGGCAAAAATATATCCTAAATTAACTGGAGGTTCTTGGCCTGGTATGGGTACAATGTTTTTGCCGAATACAAATCTCGCCCCCGCATCAGCAGCGGTAAATACGCCATCAAGTAAGCTAGTAAACCACTCTAGGGCGATACGAGTTGGGGGAAATAGGAACACTAAAAACCCCAAGAGTAATTGCAGCCCAATACCCCAGATGATGACCCGCCACGGTATATACTGAGGTTTGCGGTTTTCGGAAAAAATCCAGGCGATCGCGCATAAGCCAAAAATGCCCAGAAATGAGATAAAGTTGTAAATAGACATGACCCTAGTCCTTGAAATATCTGAGAATATCGGCTGATGCCTTATATCAAATCAGTTATACTCTTCATTTGAGGGCAAATGTCAAAAAAATTAACTGTACGAGTTCTGCGGAGCTTTCGCAACCCTTGATTTGCCTTAATTACCAGCAGTTTAATCTAAACTCGAACACATGGAAGCTTTTGCTCCAATTCCTCCCGAATGGACTGCGACAGCAGTTCACGCTCATCAATTCTGCTGTCCGAAATGCGGTGCTAGCTGCACGGAGGCGCAGGAGGTATGGATTAATCGTCGATCGCCAGTATACACCGAATTCAACCGTCGCAAGTGGCAGGAATTTTATCGCTGTCAGTGCGATGGTGTGTGGTGGGCTTGGAGTAACGATCGCCCTCCTTCGGAGCTTGTGCGTCGCGATGAGAGCACCACTGACGACTCAGATGATTTCTGAAAGTTCAAGTAATAGTAGTTTTCTCTAGGTGGAAATCAAGTGCACAGGAGTAGGGACTTAGGTTTGGTCTAAGTTCCTACCGGAAATCTGTAGTTTACTCAACAGACAAATGGTATCTGGATGAATATATATATTAATTAATACAGTACATCAAGCACTCCCTGGACTACGCCGGCCATCACTCTTTCGATGAGAATTAATTGATGTTCGTCGATGGATTCATCTAAAAGCATTAACTTAATCCGCTGTCTGTGAGCACGAGTCAGTTCCCCATCCGCAAATATTTGAGCGACTATTTCTTCTGTTAAAAATGGGGAATCTTGAGTTTGTATGGTTGACATGGTTGGTCTCTCAAATAATAAATAGTCTGTTTTTAAATTCATCACAAAATCCAGATTTTTATTGGGTTTTGGGGAATCTATCAAAGTTTTTTATAATTCTATGACTTAGGGGGCAGTTTGTCAAGACACTAACTTTATAGAATGGGGAATGGGGAATGGGGAATGGGGAATGGGGAATAGGGAATGGGGAAATTGGAATTTGAGTTTTATGCGGAGGGTGCATTTCAATTTGGTAAGGGCGAAGCATGACCGCAGACAATTTATTAGCAATCGCCAGAGATTTACTGCGGTCATGCTTCGCCCCTAGGAATATATTTGCAAAAATGAGATGCACCCTATGCTGACCGAACTGTTCAATCTAAAATCTAAAATTCCCAATCTAAAATTTCAAATCGAATGACCTATATTCGCTCTGCTATAATTCTGAGTTTAGCGATTTCACTGCTACCCCTAGCAGTGAAATCGCAACCTGTGGTTGCCGCACCTGACGGCACTAATACGGTGGTGAATGCCGAGCAAAATCGCTGGAATATTAGCGGTGGCAAACTTTCGGTCAACGGCACAAATCTGTTTCACAGCTTCAGCCAATTTAATTTAAGCGAAGGTCAAATTGCCAATTTTCTCACCAATCCCAAGATTCAAAATATTTTAGGTAGAATCACTGGTGGTGATGTTTCTTTGATTAATGGTCTCATTTCCGTGAGCGGTGGCAATTCAAATTTATTCCTGATGAATCCCGCAGGTATTATCTTCGGTCAAAATGCTAGATTAAACGTGCCGGGGTCTTTTTTGGCAACCACGGCTACAGGGATTGGTTTTGGCGAGAGTTGGTTTAATAGCACGGGCATCAATGATTACCAATCCTTGGTGGGAAATCCGACTCAATTTAATTTTAATAATTCACAAATTGGTGCCATTGTCAATGCTGGAAACCTGGTAGTTGGCAACGGACAAAGTTTAACTTTGCTCGGAGGCACGGTGATTAATACAGGACAATTATCGGCTCCTGGTGGTCAAATTACGGTGGCGGCTGTGCCGGGAAGCAATGCTGTTCGGATTAGTCAAGCGGGCAATTTATTAAGTTTAGAAATTACTCCGGCTTTGCAGTCAGAAAACAACCCGATCGCCCCGGTAGCTTTGCCACAGTTGCTGACAGGGCCAGGTGTCATGTCAGCCACAGGTTTAACGACTAATGCAAAAGGTGAATTGGTGCTCACAGGTGGCACAACAGTGGGGGTAAATGGCGCAAGTACGATCGTCTCCGGTTCAGTCAATGTGTTTGCGCCTGCGGGCACCAGAGGCGGCAGTGTCAATATTTTAGGCGAAAAAGTAGGCTTGTTCGGTGCGACTATCAATGCTTCCGGCATTGAGGGTGGAGGTGTGGTGCGCGTGGGAGGCAGTTTCCAGGGGCAAGCACCCATACCCAATGCCTTGGTAACATACGTTAGTCCTGACTCTAGCCTCGCACTAAACGCGATCGACCGTGGTAATGGTGGCCTAGCGGTAATTTGGGCCGACAACATCACTCGCTTCTTTGGCAATATTACTGCCCGTGGCGGTAATCTCGGCGGTAACGGTGGAGAAGTGGAAGTTTCCGGC
Organism: Microcoleus sp.; assembly: GCF_041354475.1. Taxonomy (NCBI): domain Bacteria; kingdom Bacillati; phylum Cyanobacteriota; class Cyanophyceae; order Oscillatoriales; family Microcoleaceae; genus Microcoleus; species Microcoleus sp. The sequence continues at coordinate 17,652 of NZ_JBGJZU010000049.1, read as the reverse complement.
AAAAGTTCTTTGATTTTCCAAGGACAGGTCGATACCCGCGCGCCTAACGGTGCGATCGGCACTTCGAGGCTCGATCCGGCAAATATTACCATCGTCAACGGTAAGGGCGAAACCAGCGCGCCATCCATGGGCGGGGAACTGGACACCGCCACAGAATCGAGTTCAACCACCATCTCCGAAGTGCAGCTAGAACAGATGAGTGCCGGCAGCAATGTGGTTCTAGAGGCAACCAACAATATCATCCTCCAAGACTTGGCGGACAACAGACTGGGACTCCAAGCAAGAACAGGAGACAGCGTGACATTTAATGCAGGTGGAGTGTTTTTTGTCAATGACCCCAAGGATTCGATCGAGACTCAAGGCGGTAACATCAATATTTTTGCTAGCAGCATCTCTGTGGGTGGACTCAATGCTAAGGGCGGCAATATCGCTCTCACCGCTAGCGGCATTGATTTGAGAGGCGATCGCGGTTCCGTCAGCAGTGCGGGGGGGACAATTCGCTTGCAACCCGATGACGATCGAGCAATTCGGATCGGCGGTACGGGTGATATTTTGGGTATTTTGGACTTGACGGCAGGGGATATCGGTGCTTTGGCGGGGGATTTTCGCTCGATCGCCATCGGGCGGGAAAACACCAGTTCGATCGCCATCGTCGGGCCCACCACCATCCTCAGCCCCCTCACCCTTCAAGGAATATCCATCGATATCCAAAACCCCTTGACAGCCATCGGTGGCGCTTCTTTGACTTTCGAGGCGGCTCAAACGGCGATCGGCGCTAACATCGCTACATCCAGCGGTGACATCACTTTCAACAGTCCCGTCACCCTCAGTCGCAACGCCACCATTACCACCACTGCTGGTAATATCACTTTTGCCCAGAGTCTCGACAGTGCGATGGATACAGCCCCTAATTTGGCCTTGCTAGCTGGCGGCAACGTTACTTTTGGCAGCGCGATCGGGCAAACTCAAAGCTTGGGCCTTCTCAGGGCTGATGCTGCTGCGGTGACGGGGAATGGGACAATTACCACGGGAAATTTCCAGGTGAACGCGCGTAATTCTGCTACCCTGCGGGGGAGTACGACAGCTACTTCTGGAGCTGATATCAAGGGGGAAAATGTCCTCTTAGAGGGTAATTTGAGGACGGATGGTGGTGCGGTGAACTTGCAAGCAACTGGTGAGGTTCGGACTGCTAATATTCTGTCTAAGGGTGGGAATATTCGGGTTAAGGGAAATAGTTTGACTGTGGGTGCGATCGATTCGGGGGTGTCTGGGGGCACTGGTGGGGCGATCGTCCTTAAAAGCAATGCGGGTGCTTTAACGGCGGGTGCTTTGAATGCTTCAGGGGCGATCGGCGGCAATATTTCTCTCACCTCGACAGCGGCTATTTCTGCTTTTGATGTCAGCGCCGCCGGCAGTGTGGGAAGTGGCGGCAATGTGTCTCTAAATGCGATCGGTAATATTCAATTGGGTTTCATCAACGCTCAAAGCGGTAACGCAGGGAGTGGTGGCAATGTTGATATCACTACCAAGGGTTTGTTTCGATCGAACAATGTGTTTAATGATATTTCAGGCAATATTTCCAGTATTTCTACTGCCGGAGGTGGGAATCGCGGGGCGATCGTGATTCGACATTCCGGTGGTAGCGATCGACCTTTTGTCGTTGGTAGCGATGGGGAAAATGGCACGCGGGGAAGCATTAATGCTGGGGCGGAAAATGCTATTTTGCCTACTCTTTCTTTTTTGGAAACTTACACTCAGGGAAGTTTTTTAAATCAGATTTCCCTCATCACCAACGGTGCGTCACCGACTCCTATACCCATTCCCCAACCAATCCCCGTTCCAGTTGAACCAATTCCCGAAATAATTACCCAACCTGTTCCTGTCGTAAATCCAGCCCCTATAAATCCGATTACTAAGCCATCTATTCCTCCATCTTTACAAGTAGAATTGCGGCCGCCCACTGGTAAAAATTCTCCAGTGAATTCCACCTATTCCACTTCTTCTAACCGCTCAAATTCTGCCGGGGCTGGAGTTTTAGCCTTTGAGCGAACATTTACGCGGGAATATGAAAAATATTTGGATTTATCTCCGAGAAAGCCGATTACTAATATGTCGGTGATTTACGAAATTCTTCGTAAAAATGAGGCGATTACAGGGGTGAAATCGGCAATTATTTATATGAATTGGGTCAGTAGTGATGACGCCAAAGCTACCAAAGAAAATGGTGGTGTTTTAGTAGCTAGTCAGGATTTATCTAATTTATTACCTGTCACACAAAAGCGGACACCAAAAACAGGTGAAACCGATGGTGACTCCGATCGCTTTTTAGGAGAACAGTTGGGGGAGAGGTTGAACCCAAAAACCAAAGCAGTTGCCGATCTTCCTAAAGGAGAGATTTTGGAGTTAGTGTTAGTAACAGCTAATGCTCAACCCCAGCGGTTTTTAATCCCCAAAGCGACTAGGTGGCAAGTATTGCAATTGGCGGACGCATTTCAAACGGAAATTACTAATCCTCGACGCAGAAATAGTGTTAGTTATTTGGATACTGCTCAAAAACTTTATAACTGGTTAATCGCGCCCTTAGCCTCAGAAATCACAGGTTTAAAGATTGATAATTTGATGATAATTCCCGCTGCTGGGTTGCGAAGTGTTCCCTTTGCAGCCTTGCACGATGGTAAACAATTCTTAGTTGAACAATACAGCCTGAGCGTGATACCGAGTTTGAGTTTGACTGATATTGGTTATGATAATATTGCCGATGATGAAATTTTGGCCATGGGGGCTTCGGTGTTTGAAGATAAAGCCCCATTACCTGCGGTGCCTGTGGAGTTGGAGTCCATCGTGCCACCCGATCGAGGACAATCTTTTTTGAATCAAGATTTTACTCTACGTAATTTGCAATCTCAGCGACAAAATCGACCTTTTGGGATAATTCACTTAGCAACTCACAGCGAATTTTTGCCGGGGGAACCAAAAAATTCTTACATTCAGTTATGGGATACTAAGTTGCGCATCAATCAAATGCGACAGTTGCGGTGGAATGAACCGGCGGTAAATTTGTTAGTTTTGAGCGCCTGTAGTACGGCTTTGGGCGATGAAGAGGCGGAGTTGGGGTTTGCGGGTTTGGCGGTGGCTAGTGGTGCTAAATCGGCGTTGGCGAGTTTGTGGGAAGTCAGCGATGATGGGACTTTGGGGCTGATGACGGAGTTTTATCGACAGTTGCGACTACCCAGAAGTGGGGGTAATTTGATTACGAAAGCCGATGCTTTGCGACGGGCGCAATTGGAGCTGTTGCGGGGGCGGGTACAGATTCAAGATGGGATGTTGCGGGCGATCGCCCATAATGAAGCGATCGCTTTGCCGCCCGACATTGCTATGCGGGGCGATCGACTGCTTTCTCATCCTTATTTTTGGGCTGCTTTTACCCTGATTGGCAACCCTTGGTAATAGAGGGGATTTGATAGGATTAACATATGCTATATCAATCCTTGCAGGAGTCGTAAATAATTTTACCCCACCCCAACCCTCCCCTTAGTAAGGTCCGGGAGTAAGAAATTCACCAATGATTTAGGATTGCTATATATCAATCCTTGCAGGAGTCGTAAATAATTTTACCCCACCCCAACCCTCCCCTTAGTAAGGTCCGGGAGTAAGAAATTCACCAATGATTTTAGGATTGCTATATATCAAGTCGGAGCTCGCAGTCGCAGTATTCTGAGTAGAGTATTGAATTGGTCAGGTAAAGGTGCGATCGCCTCGATTAATTCTCCTGAGATGGGATGTTGCAATTGCAGCCGCCATGCGTGGAGGGCTTGTCCGGTTAAATTCACCCCTATAGAACGGTTAGAACTGTACATCGGATCGCCGATAATCGGATGTTTTATCTCGGCTGTATGGACGCGAATTTGATGGGTGCGACCTGTTTCTAATTGATAGTGAATTAGACTATAGTTACCAATTCTTTCTTTGATTTGCCAGTGAGTAATTGCGGGGCGACCGCCTTTGTCTACGGGTACTACACCCATTTTTTTGCGGTCTGTGGGATGCCGACCGATTGGTAAGTCGATCGTACCTGTTTCGGCGTTAGGAATGCCATAAACTATGCCTAGATATTCGCGGCGGGCGGTTTTGGTTTTGAGTTGGGCTTGCAGGTGTTGGTGGGCAATGTCAGTTTTGGCGATCGCGATCGCCCCTGTGGTATCTTTGTCCAATCTGTGCACAATTCCAGGCCTTTGAACTCCACCGATTGCTGCTAGGGGACAGTGGGCTAGTAGGGCATTTACTAAGGTGCCATCTGGATGTCCGGCGGCGGGATGGACGACTAATCCGGCTGGTTTGTTGATGATAATTAAGCTGTCGTCTTCGTAGAGAATATCGAGGGGAATTGATTCGGGTTGTAAGGAAGTGGGCTGGGTATCGGGGAGGGTAATCTGGATGCGATCGCCCGTTTTTACTGAGATTTTTTTGGATGTGCAAGTTTCGTCATTGACTTTGATGTTCCCCTGTGATATGAGGCTTTGGATGCGCGATCGGGATAAATCTGGAATCTGGTTTGCCAGCCAAATATCTAATCGCGGATTAACATTATTTTGATTAAATTCCCCTGTATTTTCAACTATGTATATTTGTTTGGTATCTATTTCTATCATTTAGTTTCTTTGGTTATGATTGGTAAGTTATTGTATAATTATAACTTAATATATTGTGATTGAGAAGGTTTTAGCTAGATATTTCAAGAGTCCAGATGTTGAAGCGGAGTGGTAATGAAGGAGGTTATTATGTCCTATAATAGAAACATATTTATCGGAGATTACCATGCAAGCATACAAACTTAGAGGTAAAATCGATGCAACTGGCAACTTGGTAGTTGTCGAACCCGTGAATATGCCGCCGGGAGATGTGGAAATCATTGTCTTGCAGCTAGCCGATCCGGTTAAACAAGCTAGCGCGTCAGAAAGTGCGATCGAACTTGAAACACCTAAAAAAAAGTTTAAAACTAACGTGAAGGCATTTCAAGCTTTATTCGATCGAGATGCTGTACCGGAACCGCTCGATTTTGAAGATCCAGACAAACAAGCAAAATGGGAGTATTTAAAGGAAAAACATAACCTATGAAAGTCCTGATAGACACCAATATCATAGTAGATGTTGCGCTCGATCGAGAGCCTTTCTTTGCCGAGAGCGATCGCATTTTAACTTTTGTGGAAGAAGCCCAGATTCAAGGCTATATTTCAGCCTCAACTTTTAGCGATCTTTACTATATCATTCGCAGAGACAAAGGTCGCGATTGGACTCTGGATTTTTTGCGGCAGTTAGCAACATTTTGTCAAGTAGCAACAGTAGATAATACCAATTTAATATGAAGCTACGTCACCGTTTTTAAAAGAAAAGAAATGTTTTTTACGGCTCCATTCGGATGATACATCAGGAAATAGGTATTTTCTGATTTTAAGCTTCAAACCTCTATAAATGCGTGAATATACAAATGATAAATTGATATCAAGGATCTTGTTCGTTTTTCCTCCAATCTTCAAGCTCGCGTCCGTCAATTATCGTTTTTTGAATCACCTAGCACAAATCCATCAATACGGCTTAAACGTCCTCTCCAAGGACTTCCCCATGAGAGCGTGTCATTTTTGCGATGAGTATAAATACTGATGAACCCCACCATGACTTTTTTGCCGATCATCAGTATAATAGGGTATAATTACCATCTCTTCCTACTTGATATATAATCATGAAAAACTTTATTGAAGCTATTGGTGGACTAATAGGAATCCTAGCTTTTGTGAAAGGCATTCTTGAGTTTGTAGATCTCAATAGGATACGTAGATATGAGAAATTTCATGAGATGAGCAAAAGATTCGATGAGAACGAGTCAATCCAGAAAGTCTGTGAGCTTTTGCAAGATAGCTCTAGCAGCATATCAGTCACAAAACAGGAAAAAGAGGTATTTATCTGCTTTTTGGAAGAGGTTTACTTTATGATCAAGTCTGGTATAATGAAAAAGGAAATTGCACTGTACACATTTGGCTATTATGCAAAAGAAGCAATGCACAACCAAAGATTTTGGCACAATCTGGATAGTGGGGAAGAGTATTACATAGTATTCCACAAATTCTGTCGAATGGTATCTATCTTTGAGCCAAGCCAACTCGGAGTCAAGGAAACGCTGAAATACTGAGCCCCATGAAGATGAATTTTTAGGTCACAATGTACTTTAGACGGGTTATCCTTTGATTTAAAATTGAGTATTTCCTAATTTAGAAGATCAAACATCTTCGGAATTTCACACATATCTATACCCCCGTGATAGCAATTTAATATGAAGATGATTCGGCGATTGAAATCGCTTCTACAAAAACAAAGTCCGCCTCCGCGGACTAAGAATGACACATACTTATGTATTTTTCCACTCATCTACTTACAATTATCGCAGTGTCCGCAACGCATTGATTTAGCTTCCTTTGCAAACCCAAAAGCTTGCAGCAAAAATTGCCACCTACATTCCTTGTGTTTCAAATATTTTACCATTTCCTCAGTGACGGTAAAATTGGGTTTTTCGGCTTTTTGCTGTGCAGATTTATTAATAACATAATTAAAAGGATCTTGCCATTTTAATTGTCCGCTACTGTGCAGAATCGAAAGGGCGATCGCACTTTCGGGAAACTCCTGCGAAACCGCATCTACATTACCTTTGACTGGTAGGTTTTTAGCTAGCTGCTGCGCTTCTCGATATTGCGATCGCAATTTATCCTCAAAAAACTCCTTTCTTTGTTTATCTTCGGGGTATAACCAGCCCGTCGGTTCGCTAATTAACGTCAGGGCGATCGCCGATTTGCCGTCCCGTCCGCCTCTACCAATTTCTTGAATGTATTCTGATAATAGCAAAGGTGCTTGAAAATGTACAACCCACCGCACATCTGGCTTGTTAATTCCCATCCCAAATGCTGAGGTACAAACCACGAATTTAAGCTGATTGTTCAGCCAAGCTGTTTCAATTTGTCGCCGTTCTTCTGGACTTAAGCCTGCGTGATATGCTGCTGTTTGATAGCCTGATTCTTCCAGCAAATCTGCCAATTTTTCGCTATCTTTTCTAGTCCGAACATACACTAAACCTGCTTCTTTTGGTCGAGATTTAATAAAAGTTAATAACTGCTGTTTGCGTCCCCTCGGAGTCCAAACTGTTTGGACTTGCAGGTGTAAGTTAGAACGATAGGGACTTAGTATAAATGCTTCCGGTTTTTGCAATTGCAAGACATTTTTGATGATTTTTTGTGCTTCTGGGTTGGCTGTAGCGGTAAAAGCTGCGATCGCAATTTTACTTCCTTCCGGCTTAGTTTTCAACAAAGCCGATCGCACAGTACCCAAACGCCGATAAGCTGGTCGAAATGTATCGCCCCATTGGACTAAACAGTGAGCTTCATCTAATATTAAACCATTTATTTGTATTTGTGGCTGACTGATGATTTCCCAGACAGATTTGCTGAGCAAGGTTTCGGGAGATAGGTACAGCAATCTCCACTTATTTTGTTGCAGAGATTGCATAGTTTGTCGCTGCTGCTGTCTTGGCAATTGACTGTGGATGAGGGCGGCGGGGAGATGGCGATCGCGCAATTCTTGCACTTGATTTTCCATCAGCGCTACCAGCGGCGAAACTACGAGAGTTAAGCCTGTCTGTAACAAAGCTGGCAGTTGAAAACAGATAGATTTTCCACCACCAGTCGGCATAATGATTAGTGTATCTTTTCCGGCTAATAAACTGGTGACAATTTCTGCTTGGGGTGGTCGAAAATCTGCATATCCCCAAATTTTTTGGAAAGTGGCGCGGGCTTGATTTAATAATGTTAATTCTGGATTAATTTTCATGCACTTTATTTGCAACGGATCATGCGATATTTTTAAGAGATCGTACAGGACTTACGCGCTTCGACAAAAGAAACCGGGTTTTTTAGTGAATCTGCGGGTGACAACGAAATATTGTCGCAAAAACCCGGTTTCTGACCACCCGCGCGTAAGTCTTGTCCAAAATCCAAAATCTAAAATCTAAAATTCCCTAAGAATCCTCACCATCTCGGCGTCCGAGTTCGTAAACTGCGCCTCCAATACAGGCGATCGTACCCATAGATACGGCCCAACCTGTACCGAGAGACAATTCTACGCCCCAATTGCAAAGTCCCCCGACAATTAAAAAAGGCACAATACTCAACAGCGAAGCGTAAAAGGCATTTTGAGCTTCTCTACTTTGGCGAGTCTTCTCAAACTCCACTTCCGAGGTATAAAGGGATCTTTCGGCAAAATTCATCCAGCGGTTGAGTTGCAGAATCACCCATGCTGTCAGGGGTGATAGACCCCAATACAGGGCCAAAGACCATAAAGACGCACCGGCGATCGCAGTTGCGTCTATGGCAAAACTAAAGGGAAAAATTTCAGTAAGCATTGCTGGGTGTCAACTGTAAATATGAGATTTTAGAGTTCATCCAAAATCCCCGGACAAGTATAGTGTCAAACAAAGAGTCGATCGAATTCAACCGTAGCAGGAATTCTCCACCAAAATTGTGGTTGCGCCACCCCCGACATTTAGCCGGAAGCCTTGACACTGGTTCTGCATGAAGTAAGATACACGTTGATAAACTGATTCGCCCAGCGGGTAGAGCTCACACGCTATCTGGCAGCGAATTGACAACATAGACACTTGCCCATAAATTCTTACTTTGAGCCGTGAAAAAAATCCTGCAAGACTCTAGAGGCCCGCTGACAGTAAAACGCTTTTTTCGTCTCCGACAGATGCTGCTGCTGGTACTTTCGATCGGCATTGTTTTGATTAGCCCTTATTTACAGCAGCAGTTGGTCAAAGCTCAGTCAGCTTTACCGAGCAAAGTAGCCACAGGTAATTTGTGGCAAGAAGCTTCTTTTCCTGTGGAGAAATTTCAAGACTACACTTCTCCCTTCGGTCCCCGCGGCGGCGATTTTCATTACGGTTTGGACATGGCAGCCCCTGAAGGCAGTTATATTCGCAATTGGTGGGGTGGTCAAATTGCGGAAGTTTGGGAAGACGGTAGGTGTGGTACTGGTATTGTGGTGCGATCGGGCAATTGGGAACATATCTATTGTCACCTCAGAGGCAGAGTAGAAACTGCTAACGGCGGACGTTATTATACCGATCGCGAAGGCTTACAAATTTGGCAAGGTCAAACAGTGCCGGCTGGTGCACGAATTGCGAGAGTCGGGATGACGGGCCGCACTTCTGGCCCTCATCTACACTGGGGACTGAAGTACAGCGGGCGTTGGGTAGATCCGGCTTTGGTGCTCCGGGAAATGTACGCGCAACAGTCTTAAATTAGGAATGAGATAGAGGAGACGGCAGTGCCGTGTCCCTACCCAAAAAATATTGTAGGGACACGGCATTGCCGTCTCCGTATTGCTTATCTCGGTTTAACTGGTTTAACTGGTTCCCAGGCTCTGGCCTGGGAACCAATGTCTAGAGGCTCTGCCTCGTCCTTATCTATCAGGAAAATGGAGGCAGAGCCTCTACTGCGTTACCAGGCCAGAGCCTGGTAACGAGTAAAAAATATTGTAGGGACACGGCATTGCCGTCTCCGTATTGCTTATCTCGGTTTAACTGGTTCCCAGGCTCTGGCCTGGGAACCAATGTCTAGAGGCTCTGCCTCGTCCTTATCTATCAGGAAAATGGAGGCAGAGCCTCTAGATCTGCGTTACCAGGCCAGAGCCTGGTAACGAGTAATTGTAGGGACACGGCATTGCCGTCTCCTCATTTTGGCTTTATCTCGGTGCCAATTGTTTTTTCGCCGATTTGGTGTATCGATCGACAATTTGGCGGAATTCATCACCATCGATGGTTTCTAAATCCAAAAGTGCTTCGACAAGTCGATCGACCAAAGGACGATTTTCGCTGATAATCCGGCGGGCTTCTGCGTAGCAGTCAAAGGCAATCTTCCGAATTTGTTGATCGATTTTGTCGGCAATTTCTTCGGAATATTGCGATCGCGAACCCCATTCCCCGCCCATAAACACCTGATTGCTAGGACTTTCCAAAGCCACAGGCCCCAAATCGGACATTCCATAAAGCGTTACCATCTCTCTGGCGAGATTGCTAACTTTTCGGATATCGCTACCGGCACCGGTGTCGATTTCGTCGTCGCCGTAGATTTCGGCTTCGGCAGCCCGTCCCCCCAAAGCTACTGTAATCCGGTTTAATAGCAGCGATCGACTCCTCAAACCTTCACTATCGACCATTTCATCATCTAGGGTAAAGCTAGTAAAGCCTTCGATGCCACCGGAACGGGGAATGATTGTCACCTTTTCTACCGGGTCAGCATTTTTGAGCATGGTCGCTACTAGGGCGTGTCCGACTTCGTGGTATGCTGTCATCCACTTTTTCTTGCTGTCGAGTAGGGGATTGAGAGTCAGACCGATCGTGATCCGGTCAATCGCATCGTTAATTTCTAAATTAGCGATCGTATCTTTGCGCCGTCTAGCTGTGAGAATTGCCGCTTCGTTGAGCAAATTGGCTAAGTCGGCGCCGGAAAAGCCGGGAGTACGACGGGCGATGTTATCTAAGGTAACTTCTGGGTCGAGTTTTTTGTTGCGCGCGTGAACTTCCAAAATTCCCAAGCGCCCTTTGTAGCTTGGTAAATCTACCGTTACTTGGCGATCGAACCTACCTGGCCGCAACAAGGCAGTATCCAGGACATCCGGGCGGTTGGTAGCGGCAATGATAATCACGCCACTGTTACCCTCAAAGCCGTCCATTTCTGTCAGCAACTGATTGAGAGTTTGTTCCCGTTCGTCGTTGCCGCCACCTATGCCCGCCCCCCGTTGCCTGCCTACGGCATCTATTTCGTCGATGAAGACGATGCAAGGGGAATTTTCTTTAGCTTTGCGGAACAAGTCGCGGACGCGGGAGGCGCCGACACCCACGAACATTTCGACAAATTCGGAACCGGAAATCGAAAAGAAGGGCACCCCTGCTTCCCCGGCGATGGCTTTTGCCAACATGGTTTTACCTGTTCCGGGAGGCCCGATTAACAAAACTCCTCTGGGAATTTTGGCACCGATGGCGTTGAATCGTTCGGGTTTTTTGAGGAATGTGACGACTTCTTGAAGTTCTTCCTTGGCTTCTTCGATGCCTGCTACGTCGTCGAACATCACGCCGGTTTTAGCTTCCATTTGGAAACGGGCTCTGGATTTGCCGAAATTCATGGCATTTCCTTGGGATTGGGTCGATCTACGCAGGATTGCCATCAGCACTGCTAGCACTGCGAAAATTACTAGCAAGTTTATGACTAAACTGACGGCGGCAGTGTTATCTGCGGTTTGTTTGACTTCAAAGTCGATTTTTTTGGCGCGGATTTGCGAGTAAAGTTCCCGGTTGTTGTAGTCGAACAGGGTAACAACTTGGGCTGTATCCGTTGGTTTTTGGTCTTTTAGCTTAACTTTGGCCGTTCTTTGGATTTCATCTATTTCGATTTTGCTGACTTGTCCTTTGTCTATGCTATCGATCAGTTTGCTGTAACTCATGGTGTTTGGCGTGGTATCGGCAAACACCGGTGTCGAGAGCAATATTCCTTGAGAAAGCACCAAACTGCCCAGGATGCGCCAAAGATGCCGTCCAGGAATTGATGTTTTAGGACTCTGCCTCGACTTGTCTTGTTTGGCGGCTAGATGCCCCAGCCATGCGTGTTTCCAAGAATTTTTCATATTGCTTTGCCCAAAGTTGAAGACTACCAAGGTTGAAGACTGCCAAGATTGGCTGCTCTTCGTTTGCTGCGTTTATCTATTTTAACAAGAGGGCGGGGTCCCCATCACTGGTTGTGCAACCTTCTGTTGACAATGAAGCATCCAGCTTGTTAAATTAATCATACTCATAATGAGTACGTTTTATTTAGCTCTTAACCTAATTATGGTAAAAATAGTTGGAATTGGCGGGAGTTTGCGGGCTGGTTCTTACAGCCAGATGGCGCTGGATATAGCAGCACAGCGGGCGCAGGCCCTGGGTGCCGAGGTGGAAGTGTGGGATTTGCGATCGCTCAATCTGCCTTTTTGTACTGGAGAGAATGATTATCATCAATACCCCGATGTGGCAAAAATACAGAATTCGGTTAAGGCGGCCGACGGTTTAATTTTGGCAACACCGGAGTACCACGGCAGCCTCAGCGGTGTATTGAAGAATGCCCTGGATTTAATGAGTTTTGAGCATTTAGATGGAAAAGTGGTAGGTTCGATCGCCGTTTTGGGAGGGCAAGTTAACAGCAATGCGCTGAATGATTTGCGGGTGATTTTGAGATGGGTGCACGCTTGGGTGATTCCTGAACAAATTGCGATCGGACAAGCTTGGAAGGCTTTTAGTCCAGAGGGTAAATTGTTGGATGAAAAGTTGGATGAAAGGTTCGACCAATTTGCTCGCAGCTTAGTAGAAAATACCCAGAAATTGCGCGGAATTCAGTAGTAAAATGCTGGCTTTTGTCAGTGATTAATTGTTATGAGTTAAAATGGCATATCGATCGCCTCTCCGAAGGGATAGGGTTCATCCATCACCATCCTGCCGGGTTTTGACTCATATTTGTCAATCCACTTTTTGGCTAATTCCAAAGCTTCCTCCTCAGTTTTGGCATTTTGGACAGCGACGTGGCGGTTGCCACGGCTATCCCAAACCTCGACGTAGAATACTTTCTGAGACTGAATAATCCAACCTTTATAAGTGTCTGCTGGTTCCATAGTGACGATCCTAAAACAATCGGGTAGGGCGTTCAATTGCTGAGCTAATTCTCAATATTGCCATCGATAAAATGACTTTTCAGGGGGTTTGTATAGTATTTTTGGAAAAAAGGCACTTTTACCCTGAACCTCATGATTGGAATTTTCAAGAAATTCTTGAGTTGGAAAAAACATTTCCAACCTTTGGCGGGGGCGATCGCGATCGCCCTGATCCTATCCCAGATGGCTGTCTTGCCGGCATTGGCGACTGGTGTCTACGAAATGCCGATGTTGTCGGCTGGCGATCGTACTTGGGTATTCGACAAAGGCGATGTACTCAGCCGCAACAGCGAAACCACGATTAGCAACGTGCTCGACAACTTGGAACAACAAACAGGGAAACAAGTCCGGTTTGTCACCATCCACCGCTTAGACTACGGCGAAACTACGGCCACTTTCACCAAACAACTATTTGAACAGTGGTTTCCCGCCACAGATGACCAGACTAATCAAATTTTACTCGTTCTCGACACTGTTACCAACACTGCGGCAATTCGCACGGGGGAAGGGGTGAAATCCCTGCTAACCGATGAAATTGCCCAGAGTGTGGCTGGGGAAACCGTGCAAGTGCCTCTGCGGGAGGGTAACAAATACAATGAGGCATTGACTGATGCCAGTTCGCGCATTGCTACTGTTTTGTCCGGTGAACCCGATCCGGGGGCGCCTGAAGTTGTGGACAACATTCAAGTCGAAGGCACCTTTAAGAAAGCTGAAGAAACAGACCAAGGTAATGCCACAGTTATTGTGGTGGTGTTGTTGGTGTTGGCGACAGTGATTCCGATGGTGACTTATTTCTGGTATCAAGGTTTTTCATGATCGGATACTGCTAAATCTGATCGGTTGCCATTTTGTGAATAAATTATGGCACTGTCGCACTAATCTTGAACGTATTCTCGATCGCTCAATAGGGCCATTTCTGCCCGTACAAATTCCCGTCCCAAATAAGCCGCGTGATCTAACATTGTCACAGGATTGGGGCGGGTTTCTTCGAGGATTTTGACGCAAAGTTCTTTGGCGGTTCTGCCGGTAAAAAGTGTAGACTGAGTGCGTTCTACTTTGCCGCGGGCGGGGATGGGTTTACCGGTTTCGGGATCGACGGCGAGGCCTCTATCGTCGATGATGTTGGTGAAATGTTTTGCACAAATTAGGCTGGTTGTGCGATCGAGATAGATGATGAAGTAGCCGCCTGGATCGAGGTCGATGTGGCGTTTGGATAGGTTGTCATCGATGGCGGTGAGGTTTTCCAAGGTTTGACTCATGGTTGGTGAAAGGAAGTAGATAATGGCTGTAATTTTTCCTGCTATTTCTAGTTTAGTCGGCTGCGGGACAAGTTTGGGAGTTTTTGGGCGATCGGCTTTCTACGCGATATCTGTAGGGACTTACGGTTTGCCCTGTCCGGCGCTGGGTTTTTGTTCTAATTAGTATTATGAACCGCAGAGAGCGCAGAGAGCGCAGAGTGGAAGAACAGAGAGAAACAAAATGTGTTATTATGGGATTGATTAAGATTTTGTATTTAATTATAGATGAAATTTATAGATTTATTTTCGGGGATAGGAGGTTTTCGACAAGGTTTTGAAAAAGCTGGGTTTGAATGTGTTTTTTCCTGCGAAATCAACAGCAAATGTCGGCAAGTGTACGCAGAAAATTTTGGGGAAGTACCTTTTGCGGATATCAGTAACATCAATCCTACAGATTTAGCAGACTTTGATGTTTTAGTCGCGGGGTTTCCCTGTCAACCTTTTAGTATCTGTGGCAAAAAGCTGGGTTTTGAAGATACTAGGGGTACGCTATTTTTCGAGATTTGTAAAATTATCAAAGTAAAACAACCTCAAGTAGTTGTTCTGGAAAATGTCAAGCACTTAATCCATCACGACAAGGGAAATACTTTAAAAGTAATTATTGCCAGTCTGAGAGAGTTGGGGTACAGCGTAAATTATCAAATTCTGAATGCTAAAGACTTTGGCATTGCTCAACATCGCGAAAGAATATTCATTATGGCGACTAAGGGTAAAGAATTCAATTTTTCTCGAATTAAAACCAAGTTTCCTCCTAAACTCAGGGAATTTCTAGATGAGACAGGAGATTTTGAAATATTGGATAAATCGGAGTATACTTTAATTGAATATCCCAGAAAGCAAGATTCAGGACTTTTATTTGTAGGTTACAGAAATAAAGGTACTTGGAAAACTGGCGTGAGGCCAAATACAGAACATTTATCGAGGGTTCACCGACAGCCTAATCGTATTTATTCGGTAGATGGCGTGCATCCGACAATTCCTTCCCAAGAAACATCGGGCAGGTTTTTTATCTATTTTCCCGATCGAGATTTGGTGAGAAAGTTGACTTTGAAGGAATGTTACCGTCTGATGGGTTTTCCTGAAGATTTTAAGAGTTATCCGAGTGCGGGAGAAAGTTACAAGCAAATTGGGAATTCGGTTTGCGTGCCCGTGGTGGAGGCGATCGCCAAAGAAATACTCGATGGTTGAAACCGCCGAGTATTATCAGGGGGTTTTTAACCCGGATTTAACCTGAAAATTTGCTCAGCTATGTTTGCGAAGGTGTCCATACAATTCTCGATCGCTCTGCTAACAAATCAGCCAATCTTTCAGCCCTATCTCGATCATCTTTCACATAAGGTAAACCGACTATCTGAGCATGGGAGTCAGAGTCAGGTATTGCGTCTAAACCTAATTCGCGAATTTGTCCTACTTGGAGACTAGCAACTCCGTAACAATTTTGGAATTTTGCCGCACATTGTTCTGGGGAACAAACACTGGCAATTGTTACCGATAAACCCGGTTCATTGGGGCGAAGTAAATAAGCGGAAAATACAACTAAATTATTTCCTTCGTCAATCCATTGTCGGCGAAGTAAAGCTCTATAGACAATCGCACTTTCAGGTAAAGGCTCGAATTCATAGTTTGTAGTCATAAATATTTATTCATAAAGATGTCATTCGCAGAATAAATAGGATAAGTTTTATCCACGAATAATCAAAATTATAGCACTTCTTTAATAATACATCTGAGTGACTCCTATAAAATTTATCAGTTATACCTTGTTAAACCACTCTAGCCAATGAACTAATGTTGACGCGGAAATGAGATATTCGGATTTATATTCCTGATTCTTTTGATGATAAATGTAAGCTTTTTCCTCGGCATTAGATGGGCAGAATAACCTAACTCTACAATCAGTATTTATATTTTGCCAAGCAAGTCTAATACTGCCTTGGTCATCAGTACCAGTAGAGCATTTAGGAAAACTGTTTCCCATGCTATCATAAGCCTCAACAACCAATTTCATCGCTGTCCTGAAAGCATACTCAGTCGGTCTCAAAATCCCGTACTCATCGTCTTCTTCTAAATCTAAAAGCTCGATCAGACGTTCGATTGTGATGCGAAAATTTGATAAACCGCTATTGCTGATGCTCTTAGTAATCTGTTCGTTTGCTACAGTCATAAGATTAAATCCCTTTTAGCCGATCGCTAATTTGATCCTAACACAGCCTCTCCCAGCCTGACTGACGGGGAAAATCCCAAATCGATTGACTTACCGCAAAACTCCTGTAAAATAGTCATAAAATTTTATACACTAATAAAAATTAGAGGGGTCGCAATTTGAACTTCTCCCGTAAAGATGTATCGGTAAGTACGAACCCACTGTCACTGACAGTGACAGACTTCGATCGAGATGGCAAACCCGACTTAGTTGTACCGAATTTAGGCAGCAATAGCATCTCATTGTTCGCTAATGCTGGCTCTGGAAACTTTGATTTCAAACTGGACAAAAATGTGGGAATCGCACCCACTATAGTTTTAGCAGCCGATTTTATTAATGGAGATAATAGACCAGAACTCTTGGTAGCAAATAGCGGAGATAGTAGCATATCATTACTATTAAATAGCAAATTAGGATTCATTAATTTTCCGACCTTTAGCTTTGGTAATCTGCCTTTTCCTGACGCGGCGATCGCGGCGGATTTTGATGGGGATAGTAAACTAGATTTTGCTGTCGTCAATGGGAAGCAGAATGTGGCCGCTTTGATGCTAAACCGTGGTTTTAGCTTTATTTTGCAGCCAGCCATTCCTGTTGGTACTAATCCTGTGGCGATGACGGCGATTGACTTTAATGTTGATGGTAAAATCGATTTGGCGATCGCCAACGAAGATAGCAATAATGTGACTTTGTTGCTGAATGCTGGTGGTGGTAACTTGACAAAATTGCCAGATATAGTTGTTGGGAATTCACCAAGGGCGATCGCCACTGGTGACTTTAATAACGATGGTTTTCCCGATCTGGCGATCGCAAATACAGCCAGCAACAGCATTTCAGTTTTGTTGAATTCTCAGGGTAGCAGTTTCACCAAACAGCCAGATATTACTGTTGGTAATTCTCCAAGTTCGATCGCCAGTGGTGACTTTAATAACGATGGTTTGGCTGATTTGGCGATCGCCAACCAAGGTAGCAATAACATCTCAGTGCTGCTAAACTCTGATGCTGGTAAGTTTACCAAACAGCCAGAAATTCCAGTAGGATCTCGTCCCTCCTCACTTGCGGCTGCTGACTTCAATGGTGATGGTAAACTCGATCTGGTTGTGGCGAATGAATTGAGCAAAAGCTTGACAGTGCTCATCAATGAGGGTACTCCCACTCCGACGCCAACTCCCACTCCGGTAACAACGCCAACTCCGGTAACAACTCCCACTCCGGCGACAACTCCCACTCCGGTAACAACTCCCACTCCAGTAACAACTCCCACTCCGGTAACAACTCCCACTCCGGTAACAACGCCAACTCCGGTAACAACGCCAACTCCAGTAACAACTCCCACTCCGGTAACAACGCCAACTCCGGTAACAACGCCAACTCCGG
>NZ_JBGJZU010000048.1:0-50865 GCF_041354475.1 Microcoleus sp. | reverse complement strand
TTACTTACAATCTATTCTAACTCAACTTTTCAATCAGTTAGAGCGGGAAATATTGAAGGCGGTTGAAACCGCAGCCACTTTCCTCCCCATGTCTAAAGCCAGGGGCTTCTCGCTCGTTTTTTGGTGATTGTGGCGCTGATTGTGCGATCGGGCATTGTTATTGGTTATGGTAACTTAACAATAACCAATAACTAATGACTAATGACTAAATTGGAGTAATGCTGGCGATTTTCCCGCCCAAACGCTGAAATTTCTGCATTTGCGAGGACAAATCATCAACAGGTACGATAAACGCTTTGCTGCTGCGACGCACGTTAGGATATCCGCCCGTGCGAATGCCGGAAACTTCCACCCGGAAAAGTCGTCCTTCTTTGCCGTAAGCTGCCGCGCCGCCGAAACCGCTGCTGGGAGTTACGTTTTGTGCCGAAGGGCGATAAGCCCAACCTTCGCTGCCACCGGAGGGGCCAACTACTGCGGTAGCAGTGTTGCTACCAACTTCCACGGCTAGGCGAGAGTTATTGCCTTCTAGTTGAGCTGTATCGCTATTTGCGTAGCCCCGATACAAGCGGAACATCCGGGTAAAACCAACGGTTTTTTGTCCCCGCTGATTATCAAAACCACGGTAGTAAGGGACGATACTTTCGCCAAAGCTTTCTTGATATTCTACGGAATCGATATAGGAATCAATATCAGCATCGTATCCTTTGTTTTCGTACAAATCTAAGTGATAAACTACTTCAGATTCGTCATAAATAGCGCGACCGAGCAGGTGTTTGTAGTTTAGTTCGATCGTCCGAGTTTGGAAGCTGCTGTAGAAAAACTTGGTTTTGTACAGTTCTGATTTAGCTACTGTGCGCACAAATTCTCGTACTGTTAAACTGCCGTCTTGCAGCAAAGATTCAGCACTTTTCAAGCGCTCGGATTTCATCAAATAATCGTTGCCTAACAACTGGCGGTAAGTAGCGCGAATTACCATTTCTACGTCATCTTTTGTGTAATTCGGACGCAATTCCACCTTCGGCGCATCGCTCAATGCTGATGTCCCCAGTCTGGACGCTGCTGTTGTAATAGCCACCAGAATTTCTCCTAAATGTATGAGTGTGAATTGAAAGCTTTGTGGTACTTGAGTGTTTTGCGACTTAGGCAAAAACAGTTATTTTGTAGTAAGTTGATTTTATAAAATCCACCGCACAATCTTTAATTGTCTGGTTTCTGTAATCATCCCTTCAACTTACTTTAATGCGACTTTTTCCGACTACGAAAGATTTGAGCGCTCGAACCACCCGAAACAGAGTTATGTAGCACTCAATCCAGACATTTTTACTTCTCCGTTTTTACTTTAAAAACTGAAAACTTTTTAAAATTGTTTGGAAAACTTACCCTCCAATGGAGATGCCCGGAATTGTAAACAACCGCTAACACTCAAGCTAACAGCAGCTTACATTTCCGGGCATCACGCAAATCTAGCTCAGGGCGTTGATTGCGTAGTCTAGGTAGGAGGTAGCTTCAGTAGCAGCATCGCCACTCAAACCGTGGTTGGCTTTGATGTACTTGAGAGCTTCAACGTACCAGCTAGGGGACAATTCAAAAGTCCGGTTGATTTCATCGATACCTGCAATCAGGTACTCATCCATTGGGCCTGTGCCGCCTGCAACCAAGCAGTAGGTGACCATACGCAGGTAGTAGCCGATGTCGCGAGCGCACTTTGCTTTACCTGTTGCGGTAGAAGCATAGTTAGGGCCTTGCATTTGTTGGGTGTACGGGAATTTGTTGTACACTGCTTGGGCTGCACCGTCGATCAAGCGCTGAGAGTTAGCTGTCAGAGCTTTTGCTGCTTCTAAGCCAGCAGCAGCTTGGCGGAAGCGGCCGAAGGCGACTTGAAGTTCGGTGCTGCTGAGGAAACGGCCTTGAGAATCGGCTGCTGTTACTGCTTCGGTCAACGGGGTTTTCATTGTCTTGTTTTCTCCCTAATAATGTTGTGTTGTTTTGGCACAGAATATTTGTAAAAATGCGATGGATCGCTTTTTTTACATTCAATTAATCGTCGCTGAGCTATTTTTAGCCGACTGCACTAGCTGCACGGTCGAAGTAGCCACCGATTTCGGACATCAGCGAGCTGCAATCGCCACGAGTGATACCGTTAGGATCGTTGGCGATCGCGATCGCAGCTTCCTTCATTTTTTGGACGCCTGCTGCTACTGAAGCACCAGGAGTGCCCAATGCCAGGTAGGTTTCCCGCAAGCCGTTCAAGCAACGGTCATCAAGAACGCTGGCATCACCTGCGAAAGTTGCATAGGTGACATAGCGCAAGATGATTTCCATGTCGCGCAAGCAAGCTGCCATGCGACGGCTGGTGTAAGCGTTGCCGCCTGGGGCGATCAATTGAGGTTGCTCAGCAAACAAAGAGCGAGCTGCATTGGCAACGATGGTGGAAGCGTTGCTGGTGATGCGGTTAACTGCATCAATGCGCTTGTTGCTCTCTGCAACCATGCTGCTGAGGGCATCTAGTTGACCTGCTGCCAAGAATTCGCCACGAGCGTCAGCTTGGGAAACTACTTTTGTAAATGCGTCTAACATGAAACAACTCTCCTACTTGAGTTAATTGAGTTTGGTTGCGGTATAAAACCGTTAAGTTAAATTTGTTCAGGCCGATCGCCTGTAAGGGTTGAGGGTTGACACCAGCTAATTAGCTGAGCGGCTCGATCTCTCCCTTTCCGCTACCTGTACCATTGTTACATTGCAACGGACGTTTAAGAAACCTTAGAATATTTTACATCTTTTATGAGATGCGACAAACCTTGTTAAACAGTGTTTTTGTTAACTTTAGCCTGCCCCTTCAACCCTCTCCTACTCTTTATACAATGCTCACGAGTGTTTGTTTATTACAAATTATTACAGGAATTTATCTGTTAACAGAGGGTGAGACTGGGAGGCTAATGTGGTAATGGTTAGAGCCTTGCGATCGCCTCCGATGCCCAGAATTTTCTGGTATGTTTTGCCAAATCCCCAAGGCCTTCTCAGGAGCAGACCTTCCTGATGTCTGGGGTTTGAGCCTATTGTTAAAAAAAGTTAAGATAATTAAACTTTTGCGAAAAGAAGGTTGGGGAAGCAAAAAAAAGCGACACATTCAACCCGATCGCCAGTTAGCGGTAGCGAAGCGGTCTTCATTTGAAGGAAATCCCTCAAATGAAGACCGCTCGCTTTGATAGCCCGCTCGATCGCCTTGTACCCGATCCTGTTATGGCTCAGATTCCGGGATGTGTGCCTCAGATGGCGATGGTTTCGAGTCCCAACCCCTAACGGATGATCTCAATTCCGGTTGTATCGGAATGATTTAACCACAGAGAACACAGAGGACACAGAGAAAGAGAAGAGAGAAATAATAATTCCGATGTCAACGGATTTGATATGAGGAGGAGGGAGCGACTCATGTTCTAGGTAGACTTAACCCGCTCGCACAACAAATCAACTTTTTGCGGCATTATGATCTCGATCCAATGTCGTACCGCAACCGCAAATATGGGTTCGAGTTGAAAGTGTTTTCTTAACGAGATTGCCACAGTGTGAGCAGTCTTGAGATGTGTATTGAGGTGCAACAGCAATCACTGTTTTGTCATACACTTTTCCAAAATATTCTAACCATTGAGCAAACAGTGACCAAGCTGCATCGCTAATTGATTTGGCTAGCTTATGGTTTTTCACCATATTCTTAACCTGAAGGTCGACCTAGGCTACAAAATCGTTAGATTTTACTGCGCACAACGCTGTCTTGATGGCGAAGTCTTTACGCTGCCGACTGACTTTCAGGTTTTTTCTTCCTAACTTATTAATCGCGCCTTTACGATTGCCAGAGCCTTTCTTCTTTCGAGAAATCCGCTTCTGTAATCTTTTCAAAGCTTTTTCACTCTTGCGGAGATAGCGTGGATTGGCGACTGTCTCACCATCGCTGTCGGTATAGAAGTGGTTTAATCCCACGTCTATTCCCATCGCTTTACCAGTAGAAATAAGCTCCTCTTTTCGCTCCACGTTGATACAAAACTGAGCGTAGTACCCATCGGCACGACGCACAACTCTGATTCGTTTAATCTCATCTGGCGCCGAGAAATGCAAATCCCGATTGCCGAGCAACTTAAACTTCCCAGCAATTCCTGATTTTTGGTAAGTTTGGTAAGGTGGATTAGTGCAATCAGCGGTAGCTATACAGACAGAGCCAGAGAGAGGTTTCTAGCTTCCTCCTTCCTCTTAACTCTTCCCCATGCCCGATCGCCGCATCCACTGGCTGTAGCTGTCGCGCCACAGCCACCTTTATGCCCCATGCTCGATGGTAATTTATGTCTTCAAATCCTCCGTCTTCTTGGCACACCGTAGCGATCGACACAACCCTGAAACAGCTCAGTAGCAACAAAGACACTGGCTTAAGGGCTCAACAGGTATCAGAACGACTACAGCAATACGGCCACAACGAACTAGAAGAAACAGCAGGCCGCAGCCCTTGGTCGATTTTTGTCGATCAATTCACCAACATCATGTTGTTGATGCTGATGGCGGTAGCCATAATTTCCGGTTTTTTAGATATCAAATCCAACAATTTTCCCAAAGATGCGATCGCCATTTTTGCGATCGTCATCCTCAACGGCATTCTCGGCTATCTTCAAGAAAGCAGAGCCGAAAAAGCCCTCGCAGCCCTCAAAAACCTCTCATCCCCCCTCGTCAGAGTGGTGCGAGACGGCACAACTTCAGAAATAACAGCTAAAGATGTCGTACCTGGAGACATCATGCTCCTCGAAGCCGGGGTGAAAATAGCCGCAGATGCGCGATTGATCGAAGCATCCAACCTGCAAGTCAGAGAATCTGCTTTAACCGGAGAAGCCTTAGCAGTCACCAAAGAAGCGGATCTGGAACTTGCAGAAAATGCTTCCTTGGGCGATCGCCTGAACTTGATTTTTCAGGGCACAGAAGTTGTACAAGGACGCGCCAAGGCGATCGTCACCAACACCGGAATGCAAACTGAACTAGGCAAAATCGCCACCATGCTTGCCTCCGTAGAAACCGAACCAACTCCCCTGCAACGACGCATGAGCCAGTTGGCGAATGTTCTAGTCTCCGGTGCGATGATTTTAGTCCTGATCGTCGTCATCGGCGGCATGATTACCTTCCAAAATGGCAGCCTTGGGTTCGATACCAGGAAATTTGAAGAACTCTTAGAAGTATCTCTGAGTATGGCTGTAGCCGTTGTCCCCGAAGGACTCGCAGCAGTTGTCACAGTCACTTTAGCCCTGGGAACCAAGCGGATGGTGAAGCGGCAGGCCCTGATTCGCAAACTACCAGCCGTAGAAACCTTGGGTTCAGTGACTACTATTTGTTCCGACAAAACCGGTACCCTGACCCAAAATAAAATGGTAGTTCAGCGAGTACACACAGGCAATTCTGATGTCGGCATCGACGGATCGGGTTATAACCCGATCGGCATTTTTACCGATCGCCAAAAATCTGCCCAAATTGATAACTTAGAAGCATATCCAGAACTAGAAGCCTTATTAATAGCCTGTGCAGTTTGCAACGACGCATTTTTGCAGCACCAACAGCAAGAATGGACAATTTTGGGAGATCCCACCGAGGGAGCCCTGCTATCTTTTGCGGCCAAAGCAGGCATATATAAGGATATACAGTCTCAATTACTGCCACGGACGGCAGAATTTCCGTTTTCTTCCGAACGCAAGCGGATGAGCGTAATTTGCCAACTACCAGGGCGATCTCACAATTGCGGATTTCCCAAACCCGAAGGAGAAGAACCCAATTATTTAATGTTGACCAAAGGTTCTCCAGAGTTGACTTTGGAGCGCTGTCAGGGCATGATTGTGGGCGATCGAATTCAACCCATAACACAGTCCATGCGTGATCGCATCCTTGCCGAAAACAACGATATGGCAAGTAGCGGTTTGCGAGTCCTCGGCTTTGCTTACAAACTGTGGGAAAACTTACCACCATCAGGTTCTGAGGAAACCAGCGAACAAGACATGATTTGGTTGGGGTTGGTGAGTATGCTGGATGCACCGCGCCCGGAAGTACGGGAAGCTGTGGTGAAATGCCGGGATGCAGGGATTCGGGTGGTGATGATTACCGGGGATCACCAACTGACTGCAAAGGCGATCGCCCAAGATTTGGGAATTGCCAGTGTAGGCGATCGAGTCCTCACCGGTCAAGAATTGGAAAAACTCAGCCAAGAAGAACTCAAACAGCAAGTAGAGCAAGTTAGCGTTTACGCCCGCGTCTCCCCAGAGCACAAATTACGAATAGTCCAAGCCTTGCAAAGTTGGGGGAAATTTGTCGCCATGACAGGTGACGGCGTTAACGATGCACCTGCTTTAAAACAAGCCGATATCGGCATCGCCATGGGCATTACCGGCACCGATGTCAGCAAAGAAGCTAGTGATATGGTGCTGCTAGATGACAACTTTGCCACTATTGTCGCAGCCGCTGAAGAAGGAAGAGTAGTTTATACTAATATTCGCCGTTTTATTAAGTACATTTTGGGCAGTAATATTGGCGAAGTTTTGACCATCGCCGCCGCCCCTTTAATGGGTTTGGGAGGAGTACCGCTGACCCCCCTACAAATTTTGTGGATGAACTTAGTTACTGACGGAGTTCCGGCGTTAGCTTTAGCGGTAGAACCAGCCGAACCGAATGTGATGAAGAAGCCTCCTTTTAGTCCGCGAGAAAGTATTTTTGCGCGGGGTTTGGGTTCTTACATGATTCGGATCGGGATTATTTTTGCAATTTTGACCATAACCATGATGTCCTGGGCTTACGGATACACTCATGCCGCCAATTATCAGGGCGATCGAGAAGCTTGGAAAACGATGGTATTCACCACTCTCTGTCTAGCACAAATGGGTCACGCGATCGCCTGTCGTTCCCACACTCAGCTAACTATTGAATTAAATCCCTTCACCAATATTTTTGTGTGGGGTGCGGTGATAGTTACAACTTTTATGCAATTGCTACTAATTTACGTTCCCCCACTCAGAACATTTTTTGGCACTCACTATTTGAGCTTATTTGAATTAATGGTTTGCTTCGGTTTCAGCGCCCTAATGTTTGTCTGGATTGAAATGGAAAAATTGTTTATACGCTTCTACAAACCCAGCCGATAGTCAGAAGTAGGTTGGGTTTCGCTCGCCCTCTACCCAACCTACATATTTTGGATTTTATATCAAATCCTCTCTTCATCGGAATTATTAATCTCTCTTCTCTCTTCCTTCGCGTCCTTCGCGCCTTCGCGGTTAAATCATTCCGATACAACCGGAATTGATATTATTATGTATCTCAAAAATATTCACCTCAGACAATTTCGCAATTACCTAGACCAAAAAGTAGTATTTGACGCTCCAAAAACAATTTTAGTCGGCAATAACGCTCAGGGAAAATCGAACTTATTAGAAGCAGTAGAATTGCTTTCCACATTAAAAAGTCATAGGGCCACGCGCGATCGCGATTTAATCCTCGACTCCAAACCCATGGGGCAAATAGATGCCACCCTGGAGCGTCAAACCGGCTCGATAGAATTAGCATTAACTATGCGCTCTCAGGCGCGCCGTGTATGCAAAATCAACAGTGAACCTCTGCGCCGTCATTTGGATTTTTTGAGCGTCTTAAATGTCGTGCAATTTTCTTGTTTAGATTTGGACTTAGTGCGCGGTGGCCCAGAAATAAGGCGACATTGGATCGATCGCCTGGTAATCCAATTAGAACCAATTTACGCTCATATTTTGCAGCAATATAACCAAATTTTGCGCCAACGCAACGCTCTATTAAAAAGCTCTAAGGAAATTAGAAAAATCGATGTTTCCGAAACTATTGACAAAATGCAATTTATGGGAAACGAAACTCCCTTCTCACCAAATAGAGAACAATTCCCAATTTTTTCCCCCCTTGGGGGGGGTGAGGGGGGGGTTGCCCAATCCCCCATTCCCAATACAGAATTAGCTTTGTGGGATGCACAATTAGCAACGGCGGGTGCTCGTGTGATCCGGAGGCGCGATCGCATTTTAGAGCGATTGATACCTTTAGCTCGCAATTGGCACTCTTCCATTAGCGGTTCTACAGAAGTTTTGGATATGAAATATGCTGCTAATATTGAAGTAGGGCAAGAATTCATCGCTAAAGACAATCTAGAAGGAGTGCGGCAAGCATTTTTAGATAAAATTCAACAAAGGGCGATCGCCGAAAAATTTCAAGGTACTACTTTAGTCGGTCCCCACCGTGATGATATTACATTTACCATTAACAATACACCTGCTCGTCAATACGGCTCTCAAGGTCAGCAACGAACTCTGGTATTAGCCTTAAAATTAGCCGAATTGCAGCTTATTGAAGAAGTCGTTGGCGAACCACCTTTGCTGTTGCTAGACGACGTACTTGCAGAACTCGATCTCAACCGCCAAAATCAACTTTTAGAAACCATTCAAGAACGATTTCAAACTCTAATTACTACTACCCATTTAGGCGCTTTTGACTCTCAATGGCTGCAACAAACTCAAATTCTGACCGTTGTTGCAGGACAAATCCATCAATTTTAGATAGGGAATTTTGAGTTTGAGATTGACAAAATATATATTTCATGGTATGGACATATTTTTGGGTAAATTGACATGGGTATCCTGATTCGAGATAGGATAAAGGTTAATATTCGATCGCGAATTTGGCTGCCATTTCTTTCAACCCTTATGAAGCATTACATTTCCCGTCTGTTAGCCCTAGTCTTAGTTGTTGTCCTAGGCATCAGTGGCTGTACCAATGTTCCAGCCACTCTCAGCGGAGACTACCGCCAAGACACATTAGACTTAGTAACCAGCTTGAGAACCTCGCTGACTTTACCAGAGGGTACGCCGGAAAAAGCAGCAGCTCAAGCAGATTCTCGCACAAAAATCAATGACTTTGCTGCTGCTTACCGTCGCGATCCCGCTCTTACCAAGCTTTCATCTTTCACAACAATGCGAACAGCTTTAAACTCTTTGGCAGGACATTACA
The DNA here is from genome assembly GCF_041354475.1 of Microcoleus sp. Classification (NCBI taxonomy): domain Bacteria; kingdom Bacillati; phylum Cyanobacteriota; class Cyanophyceae; order Oscillatoriales; family Microcoleaceae; genus Microcoleus; species Microcoleus sp. Next base: position 41,835 of record NZ_JBGJZU010000048.1, on the reverse strand, counting down.
GTTCCTATCCAAATCGTCCCGTTCCTGAAAAGTTGAAAAAGCGTCTTGAAGCAGAATTTCAGCAGGTAGAAATGGCTCTCAAAAGAGGCTCTTAATTCTTGTATTTTGAGACTTGAACGAGAAAGTTATGATGACTTTCTCTCGAAACCCGGTTATTTTCAACAACCGGGTTTCTGATATTGATACTTTGATTGGCAATCAATTCTGTTAAAATTATCCTATGACAGAACCCCATCAAAACTGGCAAACTCAACCCTCAACTCAAGTCCCAGCTTGGCTAATCCAAGCTGTCAACAAACACGCACCGGAACTCCCCGGAAACTATGCCGCAGCACTCCTGTGGTATCGAGGCCTTAAAAACCCAGAACAAATACCCGGATTCTTAAATCCCCAACTTTACCAGCCCGCAAGTCCCTGGGAATTCGGGCAAGAAATGAACTGGGCAATAGACAGAATCCATCAAGCAAAAAACCAGGGTGAAAAAGTCGCAATTTGGGGAGACTTCGATGCCGACGGTATCACTTCAACCTCCGTACTGTGGGATGGACTGGGCAAAATATTTTCCCAAAATGACCAACTAATTTATTATATTCCCAATCGTTTAACAGAATCTCACGGTCTCAATATTCCAGGCATAAACACCTTAAAAACATCGGGCGTTAGCCTAATTATTACCTGCGATACCGGCAGTACAAATATCGCCGAAATCAAATATGCCACAAGTCTAGGCATAGATATAATCATTACAGATCATCATACCCTCCCGGACGATCGCCCTGACGCAGTAGCCATTATCAATCCCCGATACCTCCCCTCAAATCATCAACTTTTTCACCTATCCGGTGTCGCCGTCGCCTACAAATTAATCGAAGCACTATATCAAACACTGCCAGATATTCCCCAGGTTGCTTTAACAGAGTTATTAGAATTAGTAGCCATCGGATTAATCGCCGATTTAGTCCAACTCACAGGAGACAGTCGCTACCTAGCTCAACTGGGCATACAACAACTACAAAAACAACTCAAACATCCCACTCGTCCGGGGGTGGCCAAATTACTACAATTGTGCAACAAAAATGGCGATCGCCCCACAGACATTTCCTTCGGACTAGGCCCCCGCATCAACGCCGTTAGCCGCATCCAAGGCGATGCCAGTTTCTGCGTAGAACTCCTCACCAGCCGCGACAAAAAACGCTGCGAAGAACTAGCACTCTCAACCGAAATAGCCAACTCCAGGCGCAAATCTTTACAAACATCTGTAGCCAAAGATGCAGCCCAAAAATTAGCCAAACTCGACCTGTCCACTACCAGCGTCATCGTCCTCTCTGACCCCCAATGGGCCCTAGGAGTATTAGGATTGGTAGCCGGACAAATCGCCCAAGAATACGGCCGCCCCGTAATTTTATTCAGCACCGAAACCACACCAGAAATCAACGAAACTCTGCCAGAAACACAATCGATCCAGTCTTTAGACTCAGAAATACCCACAGTCCCCCAATCCCAAATTGCCAGAGGTTCTGCCCGTTCCACCAATCAAATCGACCTTTATCAATTAGTCAAAGACCAAGCACATTTATTAGATAGATTTGGCGGTCATCCCTTCGCCGCTGGATTGAGTCTGCCCGTGGAAAATATCCCCCTATTTACCGATGCTATAAACCAGCAACTACGGCAGAAGTACAGCACCGAAAGTTTGACACCATCTCCCGTTCAAGCAGACCTCACAATTACTGTTGCTGAGTTAGGAAAAAACCTATTTCAAGAATTAAAATTACTCGAACCCTGCGGTATGGGAAATCCCGCACCCAAATTACTGATTCTTAACTGCTGGTTTGACAATGTTTGGAATAAAAATATCAAAGATGGGAAAGGACAAGAAATTAAATATATCAAAACCAGATTTAAAATTTGGGATGAATCTGTCAATACAGGATTTCCCGGTATTTGGTGGGGACACTACCGAGACGAGATTCCTGAAGGCCGATGCGATGCTATAGTGGAACTAGACTTCAATACTTATGAAGAACAATATGAAGTGCGACTGATAGCATTGCGTTCTCGCCAGGAATCAAACCCCATCCAGCCGACCCATCAAATAGATTGGATATTAGACTGGCGGAGTGGAAATCTAGAGGCAGAATTATTAGCAGCCAGCCACAACTTAGCCTCTCCCCTATCCGCAGAACATCGAGTTGATTCCTCCGAAATATTCGATCGACCAAACTGCCTCATCCTCCAAAAATGCCCCACAAGTTGGGATGAAATGCGGATTTGGTTGAGAAAAGCACAGCACAATCAACAAAAACTGGCGATCGCCTACAGCTTACCCCCAGCAGTCCCCCCTGAGCAAATCTGGCAACAGCTAATCGGTATCGCCAAATATCTCAGCCGCACCCAAAAACCTGTCACCAGACAGCAACTAGGCCACAAACTCGGAATCAGCGACACATCCCTGCAATTGGGGTTCAAAACCTTAACCCATCTTGGTTTCAAAGTCAATTATCGCGATCGAGCCTTTTACATCACCAGACAAGCAGAAACGGAAAACAGAGGAAATAACATCTCCAAATCCTTATTAGCTAGCCAATCCACCCAATTTTCCACTTCTAATTCTCGACAACTAGCCCACTGGACAGCAAAATTCCTAGCAGCAGTCTCCGAAGAACAATTCCGGCGCCAATATTTCTGTCAAGTACCCCTGTCCACCATTCAATCCATCGCCAGAGAGACTTTTTTCCAAGAAGATTCCCCAGCAATTCCTTTCTAACTCAACCAAAAACCAAATTCTCAGGAACAGCATCTCTGACATCTCGATTCCCAGAAATATCTTCGTTCTCAATTCATGCCGATAAAATAGGTCATAGGACAATGGGAGTTATCCGTTGCAACTCTTGCCCAAAACTCAGAAGAACCCAAAACTCCCTCCCTCTCAAATTCGATCGCACATCTTCAAATTTTTAACCCCTATGCTCCTCTGTCCCCGCTGCCAGTTTGAAAATCCCAATCAAAACAAGTTTTGTCAACAATGCGGAAATTCCCTAACTTACAAATCTTGTCCCCAATGCGGCGTCCAAGTCGCTGTGAGCGCCAAAGAATGTCAGAATTGTGGCACCGCAACAGGTCAAGTGTGGCAAGCAATTATTTGCGGTCGATCGAATTTGCCAGCAGTCGAGACAGAGGAACAGCCACCACAACCAGACACTGTGCCCCAAAGCACCCCCATCGCCAACTCCGTTGAACCCCCAACAGACGCAACTCCAACAGAAATCATCACCCCAGCCCAAGACCCAGCATTAGTCCCAGCAGCAGTTGAATCACCAATCGATGCTGTAGTCGGCGTGAGTGCGATCGTCCCCGAATCCTTTCAAACAGACCAAAAAAGCACTAATGCACCACTAGACAGCCAAATAACCCCATCCCAAAGCAATTTGGACACCACTACAGACCCTGAACCCCACCAGGAATCCACAGAAAATCGCGATCGCCCAACCATCACCAACATCCCCCCCCAAGCATCCGAAGTCCCCACTTCCAACCCCCAAAACTTAATCCCTTCCCAGCCAGCAGGAGCCTATCTCGACAACCAGCAGCGCTACCAACTCTTAGAAACCCTACCAGCAAGAAAACCCTCAGACACAGTAACCGTAACAGTATTAGACTGTCAGCCACTGCAAATGTCACCCCTCAAAGCCCTCCTAGCAGCCAATTCTGCCACCGTCGCCAAACGAGCATCCCCCTACAGAGGAGCCCTAGAACCCAGAGCCAACTTCACCGACTCCGCCCTAGAAAACCTGTGCCAAGGCATAGCCGAACCTTATCTAGCTCTCCGATGGCAATTCTCCCAAAACCTCCCAGTCATTCACGATAGCTGGCTAGAAAACCAACAAGCAGTGCTGCTGTTAGAAGACTGCTCCCAGTGGCCACTACTCATAGAACGCTGGAGTCAACCCGAAACCTCCACCCAACAAATTCTGTACTGGCTCCACGAAATGACAGAACTGTGGGCCGCCCTAGAACCCTGGCGCTGTCGCCAAAGTTTGTTGGAACTGACAAATTTGCGAGTCAACCCCGACTCTTCCTTTGCATTAGCTTCTTTGCGGGTGCAACGTCTCTATCCCGAAGCCCCCGACTCCAACCTGCAACTGCTAGATTTGGGGCAATTGTGGCAGACCATATTTAACCAGTCCGATCGCACCCAGTTTGGCGCCTTGCTCGAACTCCTGCAAGAAATGTACAGGGGCGAAATTCATACCATAGACGAATTGCGATCGCGCCTAGAGACCGTCCCCCTAGAACTCCAACCCGCACCAGCAAAAACTTCCACTCCGACACGCTTCCAATTTGGCAAACCCGAAGAACCCTGTCCCGACCCAGGGGAAGTCTTAACCCAGCCCATGCCAGTGCAGATTTACAGCTTGGAAGACGCAGGTATCACCGATGTCGGACTCCAGCGCGCCCACAACGAAGACTTCTTCAGCATCTGGACTCAAATCAACAAGCTCGAAACATCCTTCGGTAGAACCTTCCAAAGCAAAGGAGTGTACATTCTCTGTGACGGCATGGGCGGACACGACAGTGGCGAAGTCGCCAGTCAACTAGCCGCTGAAACCCTCAGAGAATTCTTTCAAACCAGTTGGGACAATCAACTCCCTTCCGCAGAAACCATCCGCAAGGGAATTTTATTAGCCAACAAAGCCATATTTGAAATCAACCAAAAGGAAAGCCGTTCCGGCAGTGGTCGCATGGGTACAACTCTAGTCACAGTCTTAGTTCAAGACACCCAAGTTGCCTTTGCCCATGTAGGCGACAGCCGCCTCTACCAACTCCGAAAAGGACAAACCCTAGAAAAACTCACCTCAGACCATGAAGTAGGCCAGCGGGAAATTAAGCGCGGGGTTGACCCAGAAACAGCATATTCTCGCCCCGATGCCTATCAACTGACTCAAGCCATCGGCCCACGAGACAGTAATTTTCTCAAACCTGATGTCCAGTTTTTAGAATTGTCTGAAGATACTTTATTGATTTTGGCTTCTGACGGTCTGACAGACAATAATGTTTTGGAAACCTACTGGCAGACCTGTCTCGAACCACTCTTGCACCCACAAGCTAATTTGGAGCAAGGAGTGGCAAAGTTAATAGAACTAGGCAACAAACACAATGGTCATGACAATATCACAGCCATTGTGATTCGCGCCCTAGTCGGGCCATCCCGATTTTAGACTTTGGAGGCTGCCCACTTTTTCTTGGCCGCTCCCAAGCCAGCGGCCGCCAGACCTAAACCTGCAACAGTCGCAGGTTCGGGAACAGCCTCCGAATTTTCATGGCAGGGCTGGATTTCCTCTACTATCAAATATCCAGTGTTGACAGATTTTCCATTGGATTGTCCCCCACCCGATTGCATCCAACTAATCTTTCCTCCCCCTGTACCGAAACCTTCGCCAAATATCCCCAAAGCTGGCAGAATGCGATAATTACCAAAAGCCCATTGACTTGCTAATTGAGGGATAACTCCACTGCCTATGACCTTAGCATCAAACACAAACCGTGTTTTCACCGTATCGAAGGGGGCCCACAGCAAAGGAGTAAGTAGTTCACCCCTGTCTCCTGAACTCGCTTTAGACAAATCCCAGGATTTCCCCCATACCGTTGCCGAAAAGCTTGTCAGGGCGAACCATTGATTGCTGGCTTTTATTTCTAGGGGCGGCAATGAGAAGCTAGCCAAAATAGTGTCTTGATAAGGAGTCGAGCCATCATAGCTGAAAGACCCTTCACCTACTAAAGAATTACTCGAATCAAAAAAACTTAAACTAAAATTAAGTGAGGCGGCCTGTGCTGAGTTGACCCCAGTCAAGGCAAATCCCAGAACAGTACCTGTCACAGCAACAGCAAATTTACGTAAAATATTAGTCATTGTTCACCTAATTTTTGTATTGTCAAGTATTGGATCGAGGAGTTTTGTTTTTGAACTTCCTCTGCTAAAGTAGGTCAATTAAAAATACCAAATACCCCAATTGCCGACTTCTTTAAGCGATCGACAATCCCCGATCGGCATCTGTGACCTTTAATCCGGCGCACTTACCGCTCCGTAATTTTACACATGAATACCCACCAGAAACATCTCCAATAATCATGTTTATCAAATCTTTAATAAAAATTACGCTATTATGAAGATTTAATCAAACTTATGGCTACAACTCCTAGGAAAATCAGCGCATCTGTTGTTAGTTGTTTCTGATTCAAAACCAAAAATTCCCCCTTGAATCTTACAAAAGTTAATTATGTTTAATTTTTAGTTGTTATTAATCCTTAAAATTTCCTTACTTGATGCCCCATACTCTCAACCTGTAAATTATCTTTTGCCCGCCACTGCCAAACAACGGATCTCAACCACATCAATTGAAAATGCTGCTGACCCTTTTAGATCCAGAACAAAATACCCCTCTGCAACAGTGGAGTTTTGAAAGCGAATCCATTGTTCGCATCGGCCGTTCTCCTGAAAATCACGTTGTGATCCCCAATGCTCTAGTCTCCCGGCAGCACCTGGAATTGCAAAGAATTAAAAGTGGTGCATCCAGTCAGTGGTATTTAGTCAATTCTGGGACTAATGGGACTTTTGTTAACGGTATGCTTTTATCTCAGGGATGGATATCCGACGGTGCTTTAATCCAGTTGGCGCGGGGCGGCCCACTGCTACATTTCCAAGTCACCACCATTGCCTGTGGTGGCAAAATCGAAACCATGCCTCCCATCGCTCGTCCCTCTCCCCTATGCACCCACGCGGGAAACCCCCCTGGTAATTTATTCTGCATCCACTGTGGCGAACCGATTAAAGTCGAGCGCACGGTGCGAAACTACCAAGTGCTGCGAACTTTGGGTCAAGGCGGTATGGGCACAACCACCTTAGCCTGGGATCGAGACAAAGCAAAAGCTCAACAACCAGGAAGTTCCCCCGCAGCTTCTTTGGTAGTTCTCAAGGAAATGAATGCTGACATGGCTCAAATCGCCAAAGCTCAAGAACTTTTTGAACGGGAAGCTAAAACCCTCAAATCTCTCCATCATCCCGGAATTCCTCAGTTTTTTGACTTTTTTGTCGAAGGGGGCAAAAAATACTTGGTGATGGAAATGCTCCACGGCGAGGATTTAGAAAAACGCATCTATAACCGCGGCCCTGTTACTCCGCAGCAGGCTATAGAGTGGATGATTCAAAGCTGTGAAGTTTTGGAATACATTCACTCTCAAAAACCTCCCATCGTCCACCGGGATATTAAACCTGCTAATTTGCTAGTCCGACATCGAGACAATGGCATTTCAGTCCTCGATTTTGGCGCTGTTAAAGAAATTGGCACTCCTCCGGGTACTCGCATCGGCGTTGAAGGTTACACAGCGCCTGAACAAGACCGGGGACAGCCTCTTCCTCAGTCGGATTTATATGCTATTGGCCCTACTTTGATTTTTTTGCTCACCGCCAACGGCCCGCAAAAGTATTACGGCAAGATAGCTGGAGGTTATGGTTTTAAGCTCGAAAATATTCCCACTATTACCCCAAAATTGCGAGAAATTATCTTAAAAACCACCGCAGCTAAACCTGGGGACAGGTTTCAAACTGCTAAACAATTAGCTCAAGCTTTAGCAGCTTGCCTATGAGGGCAGGCAGTAGTTAGAAGCTCTATTTTTTGTTCATGATTTCTTTAATGTCAGCAAAAGTCACTCAAAAAAGCCGTTATTTAGTATCACCTCTGAGGATGTTTGGAAACCCCCTATTTCTAAACACCCCAGTCTTGCTTGTCCTTGCTCTTATTCTTCGTCCCAAGCTTCTACAGCTAACAACTCGCTCACGGGGTCTTGCATGGAAAAGTCAAACTCTGTGAGTTGCTGCTTCCAGTAGGGCCATTCGTCCCCGTATAGCAGAGCAATCTTCCAAATGCTGTCTGTCGGTTTGATGATGTCAGACGTGACGAGAGATTGCACCTGACGCTGGAACTTAACCATCGGCTGTATAACCTGCTGGTTCATAATACCTCTTGAATTGTTTAAATCTTGTTTGTAATTACAACTTCCCGGCTCTCACTTTTTGTCGCAGTTTCGCCAAGAACAGTTTCACCAAGATACGTGTAGATTTTTTTCGGGAAGCTACATCTTCAACTTATATCTTAACATCGTTGGTTTTGACAAGGGGCTATAAGCAAGACTTAATAGTCAAGACTGACTCTAAAGAATTGATCATCTTTAAGTGCCACCGCTATCTGCTGTTGATTAGCGACTGGTTGTGGGTGGTCTTGACTATTTCTAGCTTTTTCTAGGTGCGATGACTGCCGGAGTCCAGTTTTTGACAAGATTTGGCAACTTCCTGCAACTACAGCTAGATGCTGCTACAGCGAAATGTCTTCTCCCCGCGATGTGAACTGCACTTGTTTCACGTTCCACATTGGGTTAGCGATGAGAGTTTTGCGCAAACTGCCGAAGATAGCTAGCTGTTCGCAGGTTGACATGGAAGTCAAAGTACGTTTGGAGTCGGGGGAGACTCGCAAATCTATTATAGCCTTGCCAGTGTTTCGATCGACACTTACCCGATAAGCAAAGTTCAAGTCACCGCCATATTGTCTTTCCAGAATCTTAGACACTGCTGCTAACAGCGAGTTTTCAGCAGGGAGGGAAATTTCCTGGGCAATCAGTGTTTTGCACTCAGAGTCTGGTTCGTAGACTGTAACTGTGACTATCTTTGCTGTCTCTGATAGCTGCATCCCTGGACTCGCTCCCAGGAGCGAAGGTGTTTGGCTGGCTGCTGCTGACTCGACTTTGAGCGAGGCTGCGATAGGTACACTGTTATCGTGTAATGTGCGAGACTGGATGCGGTTAGGGGGCAGCATACTACAGCTATACAAACCCATTATAACTGTACTGGCGGCAAAGGTTGTCAAAATTTGTTGGATACTGTTCATCAAAAAAATGGGTCTGAAACCCCGTCCTTTTAGGACGGCTTTACATGAATTTTTGTTAATATCTACCATTTCACACAAGACGTGCTAGTATGTGAAGCGTACTTAAGGTCAGCATGACACTAAAAGCCTTCAGCTATCGATTCTACCCAACGCCGGAACAAGAAGGTTTGTTGCGACGTACTTTGGGTTGTGTTCGTTTGGTCTACAACCGTGCTTTAGCCACAAGAACGGAAGCTTGGTACGCAGAACAGAAACGGGTAGGCTATGCTGAGACTTCTTCAATGTTAACTGAATGGAAGAAAACCGAAGAACTAGATTTTCTGAACAAAGTTAGCTGTGTGCCATTACAGCAATGCTTGAGACATTTACAAACGGCTTATACCAACTTTTTTGATGGGCGGGCAAAATATCCTAACTTCAAAAAGAAACGCAATGGTGGTAGTGCAGAATTTACCAAGTCAGCATTTAAGTTCAGAGATGGACAAGTCTACCTAGCAAAAAGCACACAAGCTTTACCAATTCGCTGGAGCCGGACACTACCTGATGGTGCCATACCATCAACCTTAAGCGTGAAGCTTGCACCATCAGGTAGGTGGTCGGTTTCTCTGCTGGTAGATGTTGAAATTGAAACACTACCCAAAACAGATAATCAAGTCGGCATCGACCTGGGAGTTACAAGCTTGCTCACTCTAAGCACTGGCGAAAAGATTGCCAATCCCAAAGGATTCAAGGCAAAGTATCGCAAGCTTAGAAGAGCGCAGAAAGCCTTAAGTCGCAAGCAAAAAGGGTCAAACAACCGTCACAAAGCACGGCTTAAAGTAGCGAAAGTGCATCAAGAAATTACTGATGCAAGGAAAGATCATCTTCACAAGTTAACAACACGGTTGGTGCGTGAAAACCAAACCATCGCCGTAGAAGACTTAGCTGTGAAGAATCTGGTTAAAAACCGGAAACTTGCTCTAGCTATAAGTGATGCAAGTTGGGGGGAATTAGTCAGACAACTAGATTACAAGTGCGATGGGTACGGTCGTACTTTAATTAAGATTGACCGATGGTTTCCGAGTTCAAAACGGTGTGGCAATTGCGGACATATCGTTGACAAGATGCCGTTGAATATCCGGGAATGGGATTGTCCTAATTGCGGGACGCACCATGACCGAGACATCAACGCGGCAAAGAATATTTTGGCGGCAGGGCTTGCCGTGGCAGTCTGTGGAGCGACTGTAAGACCCGAACAGAGTAAATCTGTTAAGGCTGGTGCGAAATCCCCTCTGAGGACGGAAGCAGAAACCTAAGTCGTGAGTCTTAGGAATCCCCGTGCGTTTACGCCGGGGTGGATGTCAAGATTATCACTAAATCTCGATCGAACATTCTGGGCGGCAGTACACAAATCCGCATTCAGGAGTCTTTTAAGAAAGTGGCGGGGGAACTCCGTCACTCAAAAAAGCCTTTGCAAAAAAGGAAAAAGAAGCCTGCGGTCTAACTGTACTCAGTTGACCGTCAGGTTTGTTCACTTGAAACTTGCTACTCTCGACTTAACTCTATGACTTGGACTCGGCGCCACATTCTCACTCTGGCTGATTTTACTTCCGACGAATACGATACAGTGCTGCAAACGGCGGCGAGTTTTCGGGAGGTACTCGGCCGTCGCACCAAGAAAGTGCCAGCTTTGCAGGGTCAAGTCGTGGCGAATTTGTTTTTTGAGCCTTCTACCCGGACTCGCAATAGTTTTGAGTTGGCAGCGAAGCGACTTTCAGCCGATACCCTCAATTTTACCCCCGGTAGTTCTTCTCTCACCAAGGGAGAGACGATTCTCGATACGGCTAAGACTTATCTGGCCATGGGCACGGATTTGATGGTAATCCGCCACGGACAGGCGGGAGTGCCTAGCACCATTGCCTCGGAAATGGACCGATTGGGTTCGAGAGTCAGTGTTCTCAATGCTGGAGATGGTCAGCACGAACACCCCTCCCAAGGTTTGTTAGACCTCTTTACTATCTGTTCTCTTTTAGATCCCGAACGTCCGAGACTGAAACTTTTAGCAGGCAAAAAAATTGCTGTGGTTGGGGATATTTTGCATTCGCGGGTAGCCCGGTCTAATATCTGGAGTTTAACGGCTTCCGGCGCTCAAGTTCACCTCGCCGGACCGCCTACTTTACTGCCACTTTTGTTCGCTGAGTGCGGCCAAGGTAGGGAAGGCAAGTTATATTTGCACTGGCATCTCGAACCTGCTTTGGCCGATGCTGATTTTGTGATGACTTTGCGCCTGCAAAAGGAACGGATGAGCCAGAATTTGCTACCGAGTTTACGAGAGTATCATTCTCTGTATGGGATTACGCGCGATCGACTCCAACTCTGCAAACCCGATGTCAAGGTTTTACACCCAGGCCCGGTGAATCGTGGCGTGGAAATTAGTTCCGATTTGATGGACGATCCCCAATTTAGTCTCATTTCTCAGCAAGTTACCAGCGGGGTGGCGGTGCGGATGGCCTTACTTTACCTGATCGGTGGCGGTAAAGTTTAAACTTGCGGTTGCTATGGAAAATAATCGTTACCAAGTCGAGCCTGGTAACGATTAAAAATATTTCTAGAAAAACTATTTTTTCTAGTTAATACTTATTGAATCCAGGAAGCAGATACCCAGCCACCGTCAGCCAGTTCGGCCCAGCCATGTTTATAACGACCACTCAATGCTACATAATCTCCATCATATAACTTGCCAATGACATGAGAACATTCAGTGGGTCGGTGGCGGATATTCAGTCGGCTGCCGTTGGTCACAACTTGGGTAGAGCTGTGATACTCGTGATGACCACCGCATTTGCGATATCCACAATTTGCCTGGGCTTCCCCAGGAATACTCACAACAGATAAGGCTACTGCCATACCTACAACCCCTACCCATGCAGAATTAGGAATTTTTAAACCCAGTTCGTCTAAGGACTTGAGCTGGAGTTCAGACTCTGGAGATTCATAAGCAACAAAAGAGTGGCTCAATGCTAGTGCTTCCATAGTTTCCTCGTGATTGTTATTAACTGTTGTCGCTGGAGACTCAGATCAAAAAATCGATTACAAGCTCTAATTATTAACTTATGTGTCAGAGAAGGCACACAGAACTGTTAGGGTCTTGCTGTTACCGAATCTTAGACTATTTGCCTGAATCCTGCACAGGTATATGATGCCATGTCAGCAGCTTGTATGGCAAAAAAATCAATAAAGTTTACATCGGCTGCTGAAAATCTTGGGTGGGGGGGGAATGCTCGGACGCTCTGATTTTAGGTATTTGTATCATTGCGTAAGGAATCAACAGATGGCTTGGGGTTCAAGATTGATTCTACGATAGATAAATGATACTGTCGATCGCCTACAATTTGCTGATTGATTGGTTACAGTGCGATCGATAATAATCTAGATTCGATCGACATCGAGCGATCGCCACTGGCATTATGTCAAGATAAATTAAGTTCTCCAGCACTATTTCCACACCATGAATTCAGGCGCTGCTCTTTCCATTGACACAGTTCCTCAACGCAATCCTCAAGACAGTTTTGCCATTACTTTTGCCCCTTTATCTGTAGAAGAAATCTACACTTTGGCAGATGACAAAGCCAACGGAGCGGTGGTATTAATGAGCGGCACTGTCCGCAACCAAACTGACGGTAAACCTGTAATTGCCCTAGAGTACCAAGCTTACGAACCAATGGCGGTGAGAGTATTCCAGCAAATCGCCACGGAAATTCGTCGCCAGTGGGCTGATGTCAATCGAGTAGTCATTCATCACCGCGTCGGACGCTTGGAGGTGGGGGAAATCAGCGTGTTGGTAGCCGTGGGCTGTCCCCACCGACGGGAGGCCTTTGCAGCTTGTCAGTACGGGATAGACACGCTCAAACATAATGTTCCTATTTGGAAAAAGGAACATTGGGCTGATGGTTCTAGTAGTTGGGTTAATATTGGCTCGTGCGAAGTTGCTGGTTAGAAGGAAGAAGAAGTCACCCCCCCCTAGCCCCAGGGCTGTTTCATTCTTGGTAGGGGCAGTGCCAAGAGTGCCGGCCCTCCGAGTGATCCCGCACTCTCCCGTCTGTCTTGGCCTATTTGGGAACTTCGGAAGATAGCGCAACGTCAAAAATCATGGAATGTTCGATGACCCGATTCCACCCATGAGTGACTTTATTTCAGTGTCCTGGTCTGCGGTTGTGGCGACCGTTCAAAGAGTGCAATTGCCAGCGGAAAAACTCTCTAACTATGACTTAGTGTTGCGGTGTCAGGAAGGAAATCTACCTGAAAGCGCTGCTTTTTCAGAACTGTTGAAGCGATATCAATCCCATGTCGATCGCGTTCTCTATCACTTGGCCCCTGACTGGCAAGACCGCGCTGATTTGGCTCAGGAAGTCTGGATTCGAGTTTATCGAAATATCAATCGCTTACAAGAGCCTGTCAAATTTAGGGGCTGGCTGAGTCGCATTGCCACAAATTTATTTTACGATGAGCTGCGGAAGCGCAAGCGCATCCGAACTCCCCTCTCCCTGGACGTACCTCGTACTCTCGAAGATGGGGAAGTGGATTGGGAGATTCCGGCAGATTGTCCGGGACCGGAGGAAGATTTGACGACCAGAGAATTTTACGACCAGTTGCGGGAGGCGATCGCGGATTTACCAGAAGTATTCCGCACGACCATTGTTTTGAGAGAAATCCAAGGTTTAGCCTATGAAGAAATAGCTGAAATGACAGGAGTTTCTCTCGGCACTGTCAAGTCGAGAATTGCCAGAGCTCGCCAAAGATTGCAGTTGCAATTGCAAAAATATCTAGACGGTAATTAGTCTAGTGATTTCCCAGGTAACAACAGAAGATTTGGTGAAGTTTTAGCTAACATCAAAACTTCTATTTGTCAATATAAATAAGCTGTAAATAATGTTAAGGGACAAGAAGCAGTATTGTAAAAATTCATTAAGTTTGTAAGCAGTAGTAAGCAATGGTAGTATTATATAGTCATAATGGTCAAGAAGCGAGAATTATAGCGAGCGTTAAAAAATGGAGATGCTGAATGCAACTAGCAGAGAGACACATCATTAAATCCACAGAACATCGTTTTGTTGAAATAGACGGATTAGCCTTTAAATCCAAAAATCTCTACAATGCCGCTAACTACGTGATTCGTCAGAGTTTTGTCTATGGATGGGGTTATATAAATTACAACGAAATGAATCGTTTGATGAAATCTCATTCAGCATACAAGGAATTACCAGCCAAGGTAAGTCAACAAATATTAATGATATTAGACAAGAATTGGAAGTCTTTTTTTGAAGCAGTCAAAGCTTACAAAAATGAACCCACGAGATTCACAGGCCGCCCGAAATTACCGAAGTATAAAGATAAAGTCAAGGGTCGGAATATTCTCGTCTATACAATTCAGGCGATTAGTAGCAAGGAACTAAAGAAAGGAATTATCAAGCTGTCGGGTACTAATATTTTAATTAAAACCCAAATTAAACCAGAGCGAATTTGTCAAATTAGATTGGTGCCAAAATGCGATTGCTATATAATTGAGGTGATTTACAATGCCTGTACTGAGCCGGAGTCCACCCTTGAGCTTGATGAAAACCCCAAAGAATTAGTAGCTAGTATCGACTTAGGGCTGAATAATTTAGTGGCGTTAACTTCAAATCAGCCGGGATTTGTCCCTTTACTGATTAACGGGCGACCACTGAAATCGATTAATCAATTCTACAACAAGCGTAAGGCACGACTACAATCTCAGTTAAAAAGTCTGCGTAAAACTTCATCACGGATTCAGCGTTTAACCCGTTGTCGCCATCAAAAAGTCGATAATTACTTGCACTCTGCTAGTCGGTATATCATCAATGTTCTCGGCTCACAAAATATCGGAACGCTAGTAATTGGTAAAAATGCACAATGGAAAAACGAGCTTGATTTAGGAAGGAAAACTAATCAAAGCTTTGTAAACATTCCTCATGCTCGACTAATTGAAATGTTGAAGTACAAAGCTGAATTGATGGGAATAAAGATAATAGAACAAGAAGAATCCTATACTTCCAAATCGAACTTCCTGAATTTAGATCGAATTCCTGTGTACGGGTATATTGGAACCTTCGATGTCACATTTAGTGGTCAGCGAATTAAGAGAGGATTGTACAGAACATCGTCGGGTCGATTGATTAACGCTGATGTTAACGGGTCTTATAATATTTTGAGAAAAGCAATCCCAAATGCGTTCAGCAATGGGATAGGGAGCTGTGTAGTTCAGCCGAGGCGGGTCAATCCGCTCGAAGTAAAAGCGAAGGGGGAGGGACTCAACGCCTCCCATGTCATGTCATAAATGCCTATACTTTTACCAGCTATAAATTATGAAATCTAACTTTGAATCGGAACACAATCAGCATCACCAAGGTGGCGGGGATGCACTCGCTAGAAATCAAGCTCAACACCATCATGCTCAGGGGACTGTAACTACTATGACTTGCGATCGCTTTGAAATGCTCAGCGCCTACCTCGATGGCGAAGTCACTGCTGCCGAACGGCGGCAAGTTGAAGAATGGCTGGCAACGGACCCCGCCACTAAAGCTTTGTACTCGCGACTGCTAACTATGCAGCAGAGTTTTCAGTCTCTTCCGGTACCGCCTTCGGCACAATCGGCCCAGGAGTTGGCTGCGAAGGTGTTGCAGCGAGTTGAACGCAAGCCGAAACGGATGATAGTCTGGGGTGGATGCGCGATCGCAGCTTTGTTGGTCGCGGTAGTGTCTGGTGTCAGTGGTAGTCGCCAATTGTTCGCTCCCCAGTTTGCTCAATCCCCCGTTAATCCTGAGTATGACGGTTTGGTGGTGGCATTAAACGAGCCTGTGGTCGAGATTATTAATCCTAACGATTTGCTCCTGGGAGTGGATGCACCCGTGGTGGAGATTCCCAAATCTGGCCACAAGTAAGAGTTTTAGCTAAACAGATTCCATTGATTTTGCCGGAAAAACCCAAAACCGCAAGCGGCGACTTCTTCAAGAAGTCGCCGCTTTGCACTACAAATTTCTCAACAGCCGCTGTTTTTTTCAAACAGATTTATAATAATTGGAAAACTTAGGTTTTTTACTTACACTGAAAATTTATTGTGTTTCAAGTAAATACTTAAAACTCTAGCAAAACATGAAACTATTGTCAATGATTTTTGCGTAAATTATCAAATTTCAAGGAAATAAAAGCGTGTCTGAGCCTAGCAATCACTACCAAACCCTAAACGTCACCCCAACCGCAACACAAGCCGAGATTAAACAAGCCTACCGCCGTTTAGTCAAATTATTTCATCCAGATAGTAACAGTCAAACCGCCGGTCACGAACAAATTGTCCGGCTGAATGCAGCCTACGAAATACTAGGAGATGCCCAGCACAGACAATCCTACGATCGCCAAATTTCCGATCGCACCGTACAGCAAGCACAACCAGTTTCCAACGAAAACATCAGCCGCCAACAAAGAGCCGCTGCACGGGATGCCGACGAACACATGGAACAGTGGCTGATTAAAGTATACAAACCCGTGAATCGATTTCTCAACAACATATTGAAACCACTCAAAAAAGAAATTGACCAATTATCAGCAGACCCTTTTGATGACGAATTGATAGAAAATTTTCAAACCTATCTCGAAGCCAGTCGCGAGTTTCTCAAACAAGCTCAAAAGTTTTTTCGTTCCATGCCTAATCCCTCTAACGTGGCCGGAGTAGCCGCTCATCTTTACTACTGCATCAATCAAGTCGGAGATGGCATAGAAGAATTACATTTATTTACCTTAAACTACGACGATCGGCACTTGCATACAGGTCAAGAACTGTTTAGAATTGCCACTAGACTGCGACGGGAAGCACAAGCTGAATTAAAAATAAAATCTTAAAAAATTTAATTTTCCATCCTTCTGTCTGCTTCCTGCTTTCTTCTTCCCCCCTTGGGGCACGGCGGTTTCATTCTTGGTAGGGGCAGTGCCAAGAGTGCCGGCCCTCCAAGTCCCACAACTGCCCATAAAATCGTTTTCCTGGTTTCAAATTCCAAAAAGAACTTGAATTCGTTTCCGAACTTTAAGAAAAGGAGTTTGTTCCAAAGAATCGTCATCCAACAATCCCAAATCTCTCAAAGCTTGTTGACGTTCCGACAATTTGAGAGCAATTTGATCGGCTAAATTTGGCTGTTCTACTAATAATTTTTTCAAATCATGGCGTTCCACTACAAACAAAATTGAATCCGCGCTAGTTTTAACAGTCGCGGTTCTCGGAGTTCCCAACAGCAAAGATATTTCCCCAAAAAACTCCCCCTCGTGAAGGGTAGCAATATACTTACCAGTTTTTTGAGAAAGAACTTCTACAGAACCCGAAAGAATAATATAGAAAGAATCGCCTGGATCGTTTTCTTTGCATACAACCTGTTCTGCTGGAAACAGTTGTCGGTAGCCATATTCAATTAATTGTCGTAGTTCTAAATCTGTACATTGTTCAAAATAAGTTACTCGTCGCAACAAATCGCGCAAATTCCAATTATTTAGAGACTTCGGTACAGATTGTTTGGGAGGAGTAACATGACCATTGGATTCTGCTGAGTTTGGGACATGGTGCGGAAAAACGTTGCCATTGGAAGAAATATCATTTTTGTGATTTTCAAGTATTTTAGTTAATTCTTGCGGATTTCGCAGCCATAAATCCTGTTGAGGAAAAGGAATTTCGATGTTGCGGTTGCGAAATTCGTAGTCAATTAAAAAATTGACGGCACTTTTGATGGCATCACTTTCCTGGGGCTGGTCAGTCCAAACCAAAAGGTCAAAGTTTAAAGCATTATCTCCAAATCCGCGAAACCAAACTTTCGGAGAAGGATGTGACAAAACATTTGGTTCCTTCCTCGCAGCGACTAAGAGTGCTTCCGTAACTAAAACTGGATCGGTGCCGTAAGCAACGCCAACGGGGATATGTAGGCGACATCTAGGGTCTCTATAACTCCAGTTAATAATGTTAGTTTCAACAAATTTAATATTGGGGATAATAACAAAAAGACCGTCTATGGTTTTAATAATCGTGGAACGAATCGAAATATTTTCGACTGTTCCTAATAAATTGTCTATTTCAATAAAATCTCCCACTCTAATTTGGTGTTCAAATAGTAAAGTGAGACCGCTGATAAAGTTAGTGGCTAGATTTTGCAAGCCAAAGCCAAAACCAATACCCACAACCCCGGCTAGGACAGTTAAAGAAGTGAGATTGATGCCTGCGCCTTGCAGGACGATGATGCAACCGAAAGTTGCCAAAATATAGCCAATTATGGTAGAAATTGCTTCTTGACTACCTCGATCTAATCCCATCCTAACTAGGACGCTACGCTTGATTCCTTCACTAATGATGCGAGCTACAAAAAAGGAAACTATAGCTAGTAAAATTAGTTTGAGGATGGCAGCAATGGAAAGATGAGCATCGCCCACATAAAATAGTGGGGTCATCATCGCACCAGATAGTTGTTCAAAAAAATGTTTGGCTTTTACAGTAATCCAATTCATTAATATTGGGTAAGGGGTAATAGATGGTTGGGAACAGGTGATTAGTTTTGGTTGTCATGGAACTGCAAACGGCTAATTATTGCAGAGTTTATCCGAAAAACTTCTACTTGAGAGTGTCCTGTGTTGCAAAAAAGTCGATCGCACTTTTTATGTCAAAGATTCCTAACCGATGGGCTAGCAACTGATGGGGAGAAGATGTTTGCTAGGGGTACTTGATATCTGATATCTGTTTATAGAATTAATGTAAAATCTTGCACTATGCTCAAGAACAGTCAAGATGCCTGTTCCCCAAAGAGTAAATTTGATTGTGGACTCGGCGGGAGAGCCCGCCCCTTGCCCATATCTGGAAAATTGGTCGCAATTCATGTACAGCACCCTCAAAGTATCGAAAAATTCCAGCAAAAATTAGTTTATCCTTAAGAAGTAAGTCCTTTACAGAACTTTACAAGCTTACCCTACTTGACTTTTATGCAGTGCATCATCAATCGTCGGGCACAGTTTTCGGCGAGTCATCGTTACTGGCTACCGGAGTTGAGCGAAGCCGAAAATTTTGAGCGGTTTGGCCCAACAGCCCGCGCACCGGGACATGGACACAATTACGTCCTGTATGTTTCTATGATAGGAGAACTTGATGAGTACGGCATGGTGTTGAACCTGTCTGATGTCAAGCACGTCATTAAGCGGGAAGTTACCAACCATCTCGATTTTTCCTACCTTAACGAAGCATGGCCGGAATTTCAGCAGACTTTGCCAACTACCGAAAACATCGCACGGGAAATCTGGCGGAGGCTAGCTCCTCATTTACCTGTGAGCAAAATTCAATTGTTTGAACACCCAGAACTTTGGGCCGAATATTTAGGAAACGGAATGGAAGCTTATCTTACTGTGTCTACTCATTTTAGCGCCGCCCACCGGTTAGCTCGTCCAGATTTGAGCTTGGAAGAAAATTCGGAAATTTACGGCAAGTGCGCTCGTCCTCATGGTCACGGTCACAACTATCATTTAGATGTGACGGTGAAAGGGGAAATTGATGAGCGGACTGGTATGATTGCGGATTTGGGAGCTTTGCAAAAGGCTATTGATGATTATGTTGTTGAACCGTTGGATCATACTTTTTTAAATAAGGATATTTCTTATTTTGAAAATGTTGTACCGACGGCGGAAAATATTGCGGTTCGTATTTGCCAATTATTACGATCGCCAGTGCGTGAATTGGGAGCCGAGTTGTACAAAATTAAGCTGACTGAAAGCCCCAATAATAGTTGTGAAATTTACTCCGCTGATTTAGAGGAATTGGTGAGTGAAAGTCAGCAGCAGTCAGGGGTTTTGGTTGGGGTTTGACATTTCCCCGGTCTAAAGACACGGGGATTCTAAACTGTTGCGTAGTGGCAGGATAAATCCCATTGGTGTCAACAATCGCCTGAAACCCTTGGTATCTCTCGTTCATAGCCAAGTCTAGATCCCCCTCTAAATCCCCACCCCCCCCCTGCCCCCCCAAGGGGGGATGGGGGAAGGGGGACGAAAGAGAAGACTCCTGTCCCCCCCTTCTTAAGGGGGGCTAGGGGGGATCTGGCCTTAATAGTCAAACAGCAGTCTGTGACAGGGTTTGACGTTAAGTTGATACTAATGGATAAATCCGTGCCACTACGCTTTTTAGTTTTGGTTTCCCAGATACTGAAACTACTTGACAGTGAAATTGCCAGAGTGTAATATAAAAGTAGTATACAAAAATAACAACATGAGACTGAAGAGTTGGGAGTCTCCCCGCAGCGAAGGCAGAAACTCCAAAGGAAAAGGTGGCTCCGCCAGAGTTCGACAGCTAAAAAAACAACAGCAAACTTTGCGGAAAAAATTAAAAGCCCAAAACCATCAATCAGGCGATCGCCAAAACTACACACAAAACAACAAAAACAAAGGGAAGGAAACTCACATTTCCTTCCCTTTTGTGATATTTGCCTCAGCTCATTCCGATTACCAAATACTTGGGTTTAAAGCCCCGTTACTTCGACTACGCTCAGCACATCGCCTTATAGGACGGCTTTAATTCAAGTGTAAAGATGTCTTGCAAGCTACAAGTTGATAGCTACAATTGCTTGTAAGCATGATAGAATCATCTAAGGTAGGAAGAAAACATTTAAAGGTTAGTAGGCAACGTAAAGACTTCGCCATTAAGACGGCGCCCGGCGTAGTGAAATCTAGCGATTTTGTAGCTTATGAAAACCTTCAAGTGCGGAACATGGTGAAAAACCATAAGCTCGCTAAATCAATTAGCGATGCAGCATGGTCGCAGTTTGCTCAATGGTTGCAATATTTGGGAAAAGTGTACGGTAAAACAGTAGTTGCTGTTGCCCCTCAGTACACTTCCCAGGATTGTTCAAGTTGTGGCAATCGCGTTCAGAAGTCGCTCTCAATCAGAACTCATAAAACCTCATGGGATGTGTGGAAACTCAGTCGCTTCAGCGCTGAGAGGAAACAAGACTCAAGGGACTTTAGTCGCCGTGGATATAGGGAGGATTTTTTTTAGATAGGTTGTTGAGTGTGGGTAACTGAGGTCGAGAAGACTGAGGGGGGAGATAGTATTCGGGAGCAGGTGCCGGCTGTTCGGCTCCTGAGCGGTAAATCTGCCAGAATCTCAGGGCGATCGCCACCCCAGCGGTACCTAGCCCAAAAGCCAATAAAGAGCCACTAGCACCAATACTGCCGATCGCTGCATCGACAACGCCCACTGTCACAACAAAGCTGGTAATAGGATCTCTACGGTAAGCAGACCTTAAAAGTCGCGTCCATGAAGCATTCATTGCTGTTTACTCTTTTCTATATTTATCTACAATCTGTGACATACTCCCACATCAAATCTGAGTACAGATTATGATGTGGGCTTCTTAACAGCCCGCTAAAGCTCAGAGCTGGCGGAACATTCGGGATTTCTAGCTCAAATACTAGCTTAACCTAGATTAACATTCTCGCCTGTGGGGCATTGTACGGGAGTCCGGTCAAATTGCCAACCTCGTCAAATCAATTTTTTGCCCGATCGACACATCATAATCCAGCTCTACCGTTTTGATAACAAGTATCCCAAGACCGAAAAGTCTCTGATATTGTTTCTTGTGCATATTCTAATCAATTCGAGAACTGGTGACACTCAACAGAGAACTCACACCGACTATTCCCTGGCGATCGAGCCGATGTGAGGCTGACAGCACGCTAAAATTAGTTGAGGCCTAACCAGGACAGTAACCCCTGCCCTGTGGCATACTCGATCGCCAAAGTGAGGATAAAGCCGATCATCGCAGCTCTACCGTTGAGCCTTTCGGCGTAGTTGTTGAAGCCAAATTTTGGCTGTGACAGTTTCGGAGTTATGGTGGGTTGTATTGGTGTCATTGCTTTAATTGCCTCAGTGCCTAGTATCTAAATGTGAAATCCAATGTTAGTTAGTTACAATTCTTAAACGTTTCTTCTCCCATTGTAAAGAGGGTTTGTGAAAGTTGACAAATACCTAGATTTTTAGAAGGGGTTAACCCGCCATAAATCAATTTGAGATTTAAGATTTGAGATTGAAGAATTAAAGAATTGCTCCCACGGCTTGATACCCTAAACTCTTTTGGTCCCCAGTCCCTGCTACCAAAAACTCCTAGCTAAACCTAACCAGTTACACTGCTTGCATATATGACAAATCAGTTAGATACAGATAACCTTCCCCTAGCGGCACAGCGAGTTGCCTTTGCCCTGCAGACTGCGGGCTGGACTTGCTTCTGGGTCCAAGCAGTGCTGGGCGTGGTGGCGGGGCTAATTTTGCTGCTGGCAGTCCCGTCTGCCCTGTCGAGTGGTGCCTCCGCTACGAGCCAGACCAGTGCTGGAACCGGCGGAGGTGTATTGTTGGCTGTGTGCGGGCTGTTAGCCCTCGGCTACAGCGCCTATCGGGCTTTTCGGTTTACTCGCTTGTCTAAAGAATTGCGATCGCCCGCCACGGGTGTCCGCCCCAAAAGGGCACAGACGATTCAAGAAGTACGATTGACATTGATGAGTAATTTGTCGGGAATGCTGCTGACGCTGCTGGGAGCAGAAGCGATCGGTGGTACCTTGTTCGTCAAATCTATATCTCAGCCCCAAGTTTTGTTCGGTGCAGCCGTCGATTTCAGTCGGTTCATTCAGCCCCTAGATATATTTGTAGTGCTGGCAAACATTCACGCTACTTTAGCTCACTTTGTCGGGATTGTCGGAGCTCTGTGGTTGCTCGATCGCATCAACAAGCAGTAGTTATTAGTTATTAGTTATTGGCGTCGCCCTGCCCTTCGACTTCGCGCTTCCTGAGCGTAGTCGAAGGGTTGTTAGTGATTGGTTATTAGTTATTGGTGAGGCAAGATCCCAAGCATGAATCACCAGTTACCAATCCCCAGCGACCACTGCATCAATAGCAAATCAAGGGAGCTTAGCCGCTTTTAAAAATCTAGGTAAACCTAGCAAGACTTAGCTTTACCTTCCAAGGTTTTTATATGTGAAATACGGCACTCCTTAGCACTATCTACAGCACCCTTGGCTGATGAGATGATATCGTTTCCGGCTGCATCGGAATGATTTAACCTTACTAGAACGCAGAGAACACAGAGGGAGATAAGAGAGATGAATAATTCCGATGTTACCGGATTTGATATTACCTAGTTTTTGCTCTACGAAGTCAGCCAGTCTGTAACGCCTGTGTCCGCCATTAGTTCTGACTGATTTAATTTTTCCCTCGTTCTCCCAACGCCTGATGGTGTCTACACTAACAGCTTTGAGTTCCGCTAGCTCGCCTATACTAATTAGTCTGTCCACTGCTAACCCTTGAATTACCTATTTAAAATATAGGTAAATATAGATATTGTGTCAACTGCCGTTAGCCCTACTCGACTCTCCCCCTAATGGCATCCGGAATCAGTACCAACTTGTCGAATAAGTTACTCAGATACCTTGTAGTAAAACAACATAAATATCATGGCACTGAAACCCGATGCTTATTTTGGGGTAACAGATCACACAACTATTGAAGTTTCTCAAGAAAGTTTTCGCTCTGTCCTTGGTCAAATAGAAGCTGAACTACTTTGTAGCGACACCTACAGCCACGCTCTAGCTAGCTTGCAAACTATGTTGGGCGAAGCGGCATCGGCAGCGGAAATTTTAATTAGAGCTGTTAGCCGAGAAGCGGTCAAACTAGCATTTCAGCGGTTCCCCAAATCACAAAAAACTGAACTACAACTAGCCCCAGAAAGTCTCGTCATGGCAAGTTCTACTATGGGAAGTTCTGCCCTGACAAGTCCGCTGCTGAGCAAGGCTACAGAATTTACGGCAGTCAGAGAATTAGAACCGTCACAAGTATCTGTTCCCATCTTTTATCGTCGTAGCACTACTTTAGAATTGTCGCCCAAAACAGAGTCGGACACTGAAAATGCCGATCTTCGAGATACTGAAACTCACGAAGCACAGCAACAATTTCCCCCAGACGAAGGTCAAGTTGAGTCAGCTACACCCGGTGCTGTGGTAGTTAAAGGAAACTCCTTCCCAGGATTTTCTTTTCTTCAGAAACACAAGAAACTTACTAAGGAAGAAGCACTAGCTTTGGCTATTCAACAACGGAAAGATTGTTTGTGCGAGTTGGGGAGAGAATTGCGCCTGGGAAGGGAACTTAGAGCCTTATCTATCCAACACATCCACAGTCAAACTCTGGTGCCGCTGCACCACATCGAAGCGATCGAAAATGGGGAAATTGAGAAACTCCCCCAAGACATCTACGTTAGAGGTTTCATCCGTCGGATCGGCGATGCCGTGGGACTCAACGGTAGTGCAATGGCAGATGCTTTGCCCCAACTAGATGCCAGTGGCAATCTCAACTCCTATTTGTCGGTTTCCGAATCGGAATCAGACGATGGCTTTCAAATGAATTCAGCCCATTTGTACATCGGGTATACAGCTTTAATGGCTGGGGCTGTGGGGGGTGTGGCTTGGCTATCGCAACAACCCGTTGTGCCAGGGGGGCAGCCAGTACCGGCAAATTTGGTGACACCACCTGCGTCCGTTGCGCCAGCGGCGGCCCGCGACACCCCCGCACCTAAACCTGGTGTGAAAAAGTCTCCCACTCATGGGGGCATGATTATGGGGGCTGATATGGCACCACCTGAAATGATTTGGGCCTAAAATCTGTTAGTGGAAAATACCCGATCGCAATTTTCATCGATCTAACCTTGAGGTCGATCGCCCCACAGTCACAAAGTGAATTTTCCAGTACATCAGGAAACCCGATATCTGCGATAAACTAACTACTCGACCAGTCATTTTAAGGTTTCCGAGAAGATGAGTTCCCCTGCCACTGCTGCTTCCTCCCCGATGGAGCCACTATCGACTCAGCCACCAACTATCCCAAATTTGGTGACACCAGACACTACTTTGTCAACGACTGCTCCAATTCCACAGAAATCTTGGACAATCGAAGATAGCGAAAAACTATACCGAATTCAAGGTTGGGGGGAACCCTATTTCTCGATCAATGCAGCCGGTCACGTTACAGTATCTCCCAAGGGCGATCGTGGTGGCTCCTTAGACTTGTGCGAACTGGTAGAATCTCTCAAACAGCGAAACTTGGCACTGCCACTACTGATTCGATTTTCTGATATTTTGGAAGACCGGATTGAGCGGTTAAATTCTTGTTTTGCCAGAGCGATCGCCCGCTACAATTACAAAAATGTCTATCGCGGTGTCTTTCCGGTCAAATGCAACCAGCACCGCCAATTAGTTGAAGATTTGGTGCGTTTCGGTCAACCGCATCACTTCGGTTTGGAAGCTGGATCTAAACCGGAATTAATGATAGCTTTAGCCACTTTAAAAAACCCAGGCGCTTTATTAATTTGCAATGGTTACAAAGACCGCGAATATATAGAAACGGCAATTTTAGCTCAGCGGTTAGGGCAAACTTCAGTAGTTGTGCTTGAGCAAATAGAGGAAGTGCAACTGGCGATCGCCGCGGGCAAAGCATTAGGAATTAAACCGGTTTTGGGAGTGCGAGCCAAACTCAGTACCACCGGTGTTGGCCGCTGGGGAGGTTCCACAGGCGATCGAGCAAAATTTGGCTTGACTATTCCTGAAATTGTCCGCGCTGTCGAGGAGCTGAAAAAAGCAGGAATGCTAGACTGTTTGCAACTGTTGCACTTCCATATCGGCTCTCAAATTTCATCGATTAGCGTCATCAAAGATGCCATCCGAGAAGCCAGCCACATTTATGTAGAATTAGCTAAGTTGGGAGCTAATATGAACTACTTGGACGTAGGTGGTGGACTGGGCGTTGACTATGATGGTTCTAAAACTAATTTTCATGCCTCTAAAAATTACAATATGCAAAACTACGCCAACGACGTAGTAGCCGGAGTAAAGGATGCCTGTGACGAGCGAAAAGTACCAGTGCCAATTATCATTAGTGAAAGCGGACGGGCGATCGCTTCTCACCAATCAGTGTTAATTTTTGATGTACTTGGTACCAGCGAAGTTCTGAGGGAAGTACCAGAACCAGTAGACCCAAACGCCCACCAAATTCCGCGTAATCTCTACGAAATCTACCAATCTATTAGTCCAGAAAATTACCAAGAAGTCTATCACGATGCTATCCAATTTAAGGAAGAAGCAATCAGTTTATTTAACTTAGGCTATTTGGGAATTGCCGAACGGGCTAAAACTGAGCAATTGTATTGGGCTTGCTGCGAAAAAATCCAGGCGATCGCGCGGGAAAAAGAATATGTATCCGACGATTTGGAAGACTTAGAAAAGGTGATGGCCTCAATTTATTACATCAACTTATCTGTTTTTCAGTCAGTGCCAGACAGTTGGGCAATTAACCAATTGTTCCCTATTATGCCAATCCACCGACTTGATGAAGAACCAACTCAGCGAGGAACTTTGGCAGATCTCACCTGCGATAGTGATGGTAAAATCGACCAATTTATCGATTTGCGAGATGTCAAGTCTGTTTTGGAACTGCATCCCATGAAGCCCGGACAACCTTACTATTTAGCCCTATTTTTGGGAGGTGCTTATCAAGAAATCATGGGGAACCTTCACAACTTATTTGGCGATGCAAATGCAGTACACATTCAGCTAACGCCTTCTGGCTATCATATCGAACACGTTGTGAAAGGAGACACGATGAAAGAAGTTCTCAGCTATGTACAGTACGATGCAGAAAGTTTGGTTGAAAGCATCCGCCGTCAGACAGAGGAAGCGTTGCAGCAAAATAAAATAACTCTTTCGGAGTCACAACTTTTGCTGCAAAATTATGAAAGGAGTCTTAGCCAGTATACTTATCTTCAATCTTAGTTAGTGTTGCTGAGAATGTCTGCGATCGCCCGCCGTTCTTCTCGTTGTTGAGTTGGCAAAACTTGACGAGCATCAGTAATCAGCCAATCGAGAGCCGCCGCTTGCAAATCGATCGCAGCCCCCGTTTTATCAACGCAGTAGCGCCCGAACACCAGTTTGTCAACTAAGCGTACTTCTGGCCCCAAACGGGAATACTCAAAAATCACGCTATTTTCCACTGTCGCCCCACTGCAAAGCCAACAATTGGGGCCGATCATCGTCGGCCCAACAATTTTTGCTCCATCTTCAATGATCGTCATCCCGCCAATATAAACAGGTCCGGTAATATCAACCTTGTCCCAATTCACAGCTACATTTAAACCAGCATAAACGCCGGGACGAACTTCAATTCCCGGAATCGAAACATTTTTAACTTCTCCCAATAGTACACTTTGAATCGCCCGCCAATAGTCAGGAACTTTGCCGATATCCACCCACTCAAAGTCCATGCTAATCCCATAAAAAGGCGCGCCTGCTGCTACTAGCTTAGGAAATAATTGCGAACCGATATCGTACTCTGTATCAGATGGAATATAATTGAATATTTCAGGCTCAAAAATGTAAATACCAGTGTTGATATCGGTACTCAGAGCTTCTTCGACAGAGGGTTTTTCTTGGAATGCTTTAACTTTACCAGAGTCGTCTGTTACCACAACTCCGTAACTCGAAACTTCTTCGCGGGGAACAGATTTCATCACAATAGTAGCGATCGCTCCTTTTTCCCGGTGCCACTTGACAGCAGCCGTCAAATCCAGGTCAATCAAAGCGTCTCCGCACAGCACCACAAAAGTATCATCAAAAAATGGCGAGAATTCCTGAATCCGCTTCATACCGCCAGCCGAGCCGACGGCTTCTCCGATCATTTGTCCCTCTTCAATCCGTCCCTCAAAAGAATAGCCAATTTGTACCCCAAATTTTTGACCATCGCGGAAGTAATTTTCAATCACGTCCGCTAGGTGGGAAACATTGACCATAATCTCGTCAAATCCATGCTGACGGAGCAATTCAACCAAAAATTCCATCACAGGCTTTTGTAGGATGGGAATCATTGGTTTCGGTATTGTCTGAGTAATGGGACGGACACGAGTACCTTTACCGGCCGCCAGAATCATCGCTTTCATTATTAACTTCCTCAACCCTTTGTTAATTGATATCAACTCAACACTTAGATGCTAGCGGTTACGATCTATATTTGTCGATCGCACTAAAATCCTGACCTGTTTATTTTCCACACAGTACCAGGCTATCAATCACTGATTCGGGATTTCCCTGAATTTCAGCACTCAGGAATCACGACTCAGTTAGCACTGGAGTGAGTGTCTTACTCCCAAACTGAGCCAGAAAATTCCGGCTAGGGAGCTTCTGCCTGGAATATTAACCGACGGAGTAACATAGTTATTAGTTTCGGAGCAGTCAGTCTCATTTCCGTTTAAGTTTAGAGAACTCGGATTTTGAGGTCTCGATAAAACTCTTCTTGAACCAACTCTACTTTAGACTGAGCCGACAGTAGCAACAGCGCCCAAAAAATACCAACGCGGTCATGATTGGGCGAATTTGTTTCCTCCGTTTCCTCCATAGAGACCGTAATTTGCGACTCAGCAGGAGAGTGCAAATCGTGATGAGGCCAGAGTTCCAGCAGTTGTTCCAAGTCCAGCCAACCCTCATCAATTTCAGAATTGCGTTCTCCCAAAAACCGCTCCAGTTCACTAGCAGTTTCCACCAGATTTTCTTGGTGAGCTAGCTCAAATATAGCCCGCGCCGCTTGAGACCGCATTTTGGAGCTACTGCGTCGCCGGGGAACAACTGTCTCCTCCATTGCCGCTTTCATTAGCTGCAACTGCTCGATCAGTTCTGGAAGCGTCACCGGGCGTTTTTGGGGTAGTTTAGCCACACCACGACGCCGCAGTTGCCGCTCCAAATGCTGCGGCAAATGTCGCCCTCCTGAGTTTTCTGCCTCTTCCAGTGGCACCTCATCTGTAGAGTCATTCACGGGGGGTTCCGAGAGGACTATACTTTCTGCTTTGAGCAAAACCAGCATCGAAGCATACAAAAATGCCTGACCGGAGTGGGACAAATCGGAGAAATCCCCACTCTGATCTGCGTCACGCGCCTCGTTTAGCTTGTTCAAACATCGATCGAACACTTCAATCACCTTAACGTCCCAAGGATTGATTTCTCCCCGTTCTGCTAAGTCAATTAAAATTGCGATCCCCTCGGAAATCGTCTGTAAACCATCTTGGGCTTTGGCAATGGTCATTCGATGTTGATGTTAGATTTTAGATGATCGAGCCTATATAGCAATCCTTGTAGGAGTCGTAAATATTTTTACCCAAACCCAACCCGGACCTTACTAAGGTCCGGGAGTAAGAAATTCACAAATGATTTAGGATTGCTATATTTGATTTAATTAGCGATCGCCACCGCATTCTTGATATCTTCCACGGTGGACGGTTCTGTACTTTCTAACAAAAGTTGTTTCGCTTCAACTTCTGCTTTATACCGTTCGATATCCTGTTCTAAAGCTTGAATTTGCTGCTCCTTTTCGCGAACTTGACGAGTCTCATCACGAGAGGCGAGCATTCGCTGCATTCTGGACCACAAACTAAACAGCCACGCTAAAACTGCCCCCAATCCAGTTGCCATAATTAATTCTACTGACAAAGGAGCTTTAACTTGGAAGCCTTTGATAATTTGAATAGTTGTCGGCTCTGTATTCTCTATGCTGAACAAGACTAAAGCCAAACAAATCAGAAAGATGAAGAAGAAGTTTAGTACCCGCATTTTCTCTGTTCCTAATTCTCAAACTGTACAATTTTTTGTGTCTCGATAAACTATTAGATTTCCGAATTTTTCCAGGAGTCCTGGTGCTAGAGCTTCTGTTTTTTAGCTGTGACTGAGCAACTGCTTTAGGTTTGGGGGATTTTCTGAGTTTTGTGACCGATGCCCATGGCTGGCAAGAGTTGATATTTCAAACCAATACCAGCAAGAACGAATAAAGCAATAATCACTGCACCAATGCCTACCGGACTGGGAACCCAAAATACAGCCTCTAAATAATTAATTTCCCCCGGTTTCAGCTTCCAAACCAACTGTTTTCCCTGGTCAGAGATTTCCGGTGCGATCGCACCGGGGACAGTTTGAATACTTTCGGCTCCCCAAGGGGTGTTCAAGCTAAAGTCTAGCTCTAAAAGTCCCCCAGGACTGACAATCAGATTACCGTTAGCCGACAGCAAAGAAATCGATCGCAAATCCAACTCCAAACTTAACCGATTTCGCAGCACCAGCAACAAATTATTTTGCTTGACCTTTAGGTGAGATTCAAACTTCGGCAAATCCGTTTCTAAGGGAGTAGCAACCCTAGATTTTTTGGTGGGTACGGGATTGTAAAATTGGTTAAACTTTTCCTCTAGCTCTGCACCATTATTAAAAGGAATCCTCACTAAAATCTCTCCCTCTGAAAGCCGTTTAGTTTTCCCATCCAAAGAGCGCACTCTAAGTTCCACACTATCCAACCAATCTCCAAGAATCTCGCTGCTGAAGCTCGTCAGCCGTTCCCCCAGCTTAATGTGCTGCACAATTTCGCCACGAGTTTGGCTTTCAAAGTTAACTCCGACATCGTACTGAACGCAGCCTGTTACCAAAGTTAAAAGGCACAATACAAAAGGAAAAAGAAACAAGAAGTGTTGTTTCCTTTTCCCTGTTTCATCCTTGACCATTTGCTGCTTCATTGTTGTTTTTTCCCTGTTTAACTGGTTCCCAGGTAGAGCCTGGGAACCCATGTCACTCTTGCTCTGCCTCGCCAGCTTTGATGCAAATTCGAGGCAGAGCCTCTGGATGTTCATTACCAGGCAGAGCCTGGTAACGAGTAACTCATCATTTTGTAGGGGTAGTGCCCCCGTGCCTACCCTCCCCATCCACTGTTTATTGTCTAGAGGCAACGCCCAACTGTTTAAACAGCATACTCGGTAAATAAGCCCCGCCGCCTACCCATTCGGATTCGCTACTCAAATCTACCAAATTTTTAAAGGCTTCAAAAATGCTGCCCGCTACCATTGTATTCTTGACGCGGCCTACTATTTTGCCTTTTTCTACTTTATAGCCTAAAGCCAAATTGACTGAAAATTCGCCGGCTAATTGATTGGACTGACCGGCACCTAGAACCTGCTCTACTATCAAGCCTTCGTCCATGCTAGCAATCAATTCTTGAGTTGGAGTATTTCCGGGGAGAATGCAAAAGTTACTCAAATCTGGGCCGGGGCGAGACAGTCCCCCCCGAAAACCGTTGCCTGTAGATTCTACACCTCCACGAGCAGCCCATCTACGATCCCAATAAAATCCGGTTACAGTACCTTTGTCAATTAAGACTTTGCGAGTGGTGGGAGTGCCTTCGTCGTCAAAGGGACGAGCATAGGGTCCTAAAGTGGGGTCTTCTAAAAAGGTAAAGCGTTCGTCAAATAAGGTTTCGCCGATTTTGTCGGCTAGGGGAGAGGCTTTTTGAACGACGGCTTGGCCCGACAGGATGGTGTCAAATAGGCCACCGAGGGTGCTAGCGGCGGCGTTGGGGGTGAATAATACGGGGTAGGAACCGCTGGTGATGCTGGCTGCATTTTCGGCGAGGCGGTATTTTTCCAGGAGTGTTTGCAGGATGTTGTTGGTGTCGAGGGGGCGATCGCACGCTACATCGTAACTGTATGCTTGCATAAAATCTTCTCCTTGCACCAAGTTGCCGGCAATAGTGCCACTGACTATTTGGCTGCATCTTTCGGCATAGACATCTTGGGTGGTGGCAATTTTGACGCGGCCGCTGCGGACGTGGAAGCCGACATCCACGATTATATCGGGATTGTAGGCGTGAACTTGCTCGATGAGGTTTTTGCCGTTTTCGACTAATTCGGCGGTTGTGGGCGGAATGTAGGTGGTTTCCGGGGTGGTTAGGTGGTAGTTGGAGGCTAGTTCAAATTCGGCTGCATCGCCGATTTCGGCAGTTTGAATGGCTGCATCGACTAAATCGTCTATCCGCGTTAAATCGGTGGAACTAGCAAAGCCGATTTTGCCGTTGTGAATCAGTCGGAGTGCGACACCTTGTAGGGCTTTGGTTTGGAGGGATTTGAGGCGATTGTTTTCAAATTCGATCGGCGTATCTTGGCTGGATAGGTAGTATACTTCAGCGCTATCGGCGCGCCCAGATGCCAGTTTCAATATCTGTTCTATGGTGGAATCGCTCACGATAATCGCCTTTGAGGTTGGTCTTTGTTCTATTTTAGCGATTTTGGGTGTGGCCAGAAACCGGGTTTTTGTGTGTGTGGCCAGAAACCGGGTTTCTACGAGATTTTACGCATCCTCATGAGATATTCGTGAGAAACCCGGTTTCTAAATCCTGGTAGTTTTATGCGTGACCAGAAACCGGGTAAAACCTCGCACTACCTCTGTCAACTGCGGTGCCCTGAGCGTAGCCGTTCGCTTTAAATCGTTCGCTTCGATTTAAAGCGAACGATTTAAAGGGTCAACTGTAGAAGACGATCGCGCATTCTGTGTTTGTGCGATCGATCAACTATCATCAGGTAACGGTGGCAATAATGCCTCTACTTGTACCAGTAAACTAGGCAAAACACTCGTAACAATATTCCAAATAACTTCCGAGCTTACTTGGTCATAACGATGAACCAAAATATTTCGTAAGTTAATCGCATTTCGCCAATCAATTTCGGGATGGAACTGCTGAAACTCCATAGAAACTCTCCGAGCGGCCTCCCCCAAAATCCCCAACTGTCGCTCTACGGCACTTTGCATAAAAACATTTTCAAGATAAGTGTCGCATGAAGCATCCGCCGTAAACTCTTGAATCCGACGGATTGCTTGCGCCATATCCCAAAGTGAAGCACTATCTCGATCGCCCGTTTGCATAAATCACTCGATAGGTTTTCAAAATGTTCGATCGTAGATAGGGATTTTTTAACAATTTTTTTTCTACCAAATCCACAGAACGGTGAAATAAATCCTCGATCTCCTCCTCCATACTCAATAAATGAGCAAACGTGAGGCGATGTGATGGCTCATAGGTCACCAGTACATCCACATCACTATCAGAACGAAAATCATCCCGGAGCACTGAGCCAAACAAGGCAAATTCGACAATGTTCCAGCGCTGGCAAAATTGGGCGATCGCATCTAGAGAGACTTTTAAGCGATCGGTCATCACATACTCTAAATCTGATTGCAACTCAATCATGGGCGAGCCAACCTCCAATTTTTTAGCCTAACGTTTTTTTAATTGTAACATTGCAGGTCTGACTGACCTTCAGACAACATCAATACACACCAAAAAACTGCTGAGAACCCGGTTTATTAGATTTTGGGCGTGGCAAGAAACCGGGTTTTTTCCAATAACATCGATACACCGCCCAAAAACTGCGAAAAACCCGGTTTCTTTAGTTTTATGCGTGGCCAGAAACCGGGTTTCTACGAGATTTTACGCATCCTCACGAGATATTCGTGAGAAACCCGGTTTCTAAATCCCGCGCGCCAACTTACGATCGATCTCCAGCCATCTGCTGAACAGCAGCAATAATTCGCCTCACTATCTCTGCATCAGGAGATTTCAAATGCTGTAAAATCTCCAAAGATTGCTGTAAATAATTCAAAGCTTGGTCAAAATCTCCCTGCGCCGCTAACAACTGTCCTAACATTGCGAAAGTAGCTGCTTTCCCTTGAACATCGCCAATTTTTTCCTTAAGTTCGAGAGATTGTTGATAAAATGCGATCGCCTGTTCTACATCCCCTTGATTGGCATAGATTATTGCTAGTTGGTGCAAAGTAGCAGCTTTCCCTTGAACATCGCCAATTTTTTCCTTAAGTTCGAGTGATTGTTGATAAAATGCGATCGCCTTTTCTACTTCCCCTTGATTGGCATAGATTATTGCTAGTTGGTGCAAAGTAGCAGCTTTCCCTTGAACATTGCCAATTTTTTCGTAAATTTCGAGAGATTGTTGATAAAATGCGATCGCCTTTTCTACATCCCCTTGATTGGCATAGATTATTGCTAGACAGTGCAAAGTAGCTGCTTTCCCTTGAACATCGCCAATTTTTTCGTAAATTTCGAGAGATTGTTGATAAAATGCGATCGCTTCTTTTTTATTTCCCCAATCGTCCTGAATCCATCCTAGTTCATATAAAGTATTTGCCTTTAAAGATATGAAATCTTCATCATCTTTCGCCAAATCTAACGCTTGTTTCAGATAGTATGTTGCTGTCGAGTATTCACTCCGACTGCGATAGGCAATTGCCAAATCATTCAAAACCCTAATACGAGTTTTCAAATCCTCTTGAGTTTCCTCGCGCCCATTCGAGGGAGTGTATTCCATCAATAACCGTTTTAATAAATCAATCCGTTCCTGCTTTTCTGGAACCTCGCAATTTGTAATTCCTTTGCTAGCATCCAGAGTTTGAGAAATCGCATCATCTCTAGTATTTACGGGAGTTTTAAACACAAAAGTTCCCGAATTCCAGGCCCAGAAATCCGGCGCATAATTAGCAACTCGCGTAATCGCATAATCTGGCAAACAAAACAGCATGAGATGCGGCACCATAACCGGATAAGCATCTCGCACCCAATTGAAATCCACCAACATCGGCGGATATTCCCCCGTCATCCCGATCGCATTTTCGACTCCCCGCACCATGAAAATCAACTTCTTGTCTGCTTCAACCTTAACTGTTGGCAAAATCTTCAGAATTTCGTCCAGCAAAAAGCGCATCTCAGGATCGGGAAAATCCCAAATCTCAAACTGCATCTCTTGACAATCGGGATGACTAATTAAAGCCTGAATAATCGCATCTCTATCCCTAGCAAAATTACTTTGGATAAATCCCAAATCAAAAGCATCGTCGGGAACAATATCGACAAATGTCAGCAATTGGTCAAAAGATTCTTGATTGAGTTCAACAATCCTTTGTCGGTATATTTCAGGGATTTCCTTGAATTGATCTAAGGGCTTGTTGGAAAGCATAGCTTTGTTTTACGAGTGGGTTGACATAATTCCACCGACTATTGCCGTTGTATTCTAAGACGGAAAGATTGAATAATAAATTTTGTCCGATTTCTTCTTTAGCAATATCTTTGTCGATGCAAACTCGCGCTAGTATTGTATAATATTCTGGTGTAGGAGTAGACCTTTCAAAGTCAAATTGCTGTTGATTTAAAGCGTAAGTGACATCTTCAGCCAGGATTTTACTGTGTTTGCGAGTTGTAGCTGTCAGACAAGATGATCGAGTCGTCTGCATCAATTGTCGCACATGACCGCCACTAGCTTTTGCCAAATCTAGCAACTGTTGTCGATCGTCAAATACGGCACTAACATCAACCCGCTGCTCGATCAAGCTGGCAACTCCCTCTAATCTTTGCTGATTGTAATTTAAATCGCACTCACTGCGGTTAAATTCATAAATATTCACCATTGGCACGATGTTGGGATTGCCAAACAAATTGCTGACATTTTTATATGAATAAATTACCGAAATCGGGACTGTGTAAATAATTGTACAGTGTAATCCCTGAAGTTGAGGGGCATAATCAAAAAACAAATGATTACCAACTTTTGGAGGAATACGATCTAAGTTATCAACAATCAGTAAAATAAATCATCAGCTACTTTTTTGATAAATAGCAAATATAGATCGGTATATTCAGCATCATTAATATCCAGTTCCTGATCTGCCTCTATATAAATTACTCGATATTCATTTTCTGACTGCGACTGAATGCGTTTTAATTCTGTACTTTTGTCGCGATCGCGTGCGATCGAGATATGGAGCTTTTTAAATTCCATTATAACTCATATCTCGCACTATCGTCTATAATTGTAATTCGCACTGTTTGAAAACATAGTTAACTGCTCCAAACAATCGCTCTAAATCCTGAATTGTATAGAAAACTTTATTTTGAGTAAACATTTCTAACTTGAGCTTGCCAAACTGCCACATTGCCCCATTAGAAACAATCCCAAAGATAGTTTGCTCTGGTTCATTGTTCAGTCGCTGTACGGCGATCATTTCTGCCAAACACTGCCCCCATCCTTCATCAAAGGCGCTCTCTTTCTTAGCTTCAACTAAGATGAAATATGGCTTATCAAAAACTACAGTACCAAGGGTGGAGCGCTTCGCCAATATATAATCTGGAATCACTGACAAATTTTCATTGTAGATTAAGGTTTGGTGACTCCAGAGGAGGAAATTACTGCGATAAATTTTCCAAACTTCTTTTAATACAGGATAAATGATATTTTCACAAATGGCGATTTCTGAGTTGTCAAATACTCCTTCATTGAAAATCAGTTCTAATTCATTCCGAAAAATGTCGCTGACTGCAAATTCTGTTTCGACAATGAAGTTATCCCGCAGGTAATTAATCTGGAATTCCTTGGCGACGGCGCTGATACTTTTATAATTGCTAAAAGCCATTGGTTAACTGGTTAATAACTAATAAACAAGCCACCTAAAATCAAAAATATGGCAATTAAAGCCACCCAAATAAATCGATTATCCTGCGTATTCACCTGACTAAAATCCACAGGTTCATCTATGGCATTTCGTTTCGGAATTGTCGGCTTGACAAAAGAGACATTCGGCCCTACTTGAAAACTTGAAGATTCGTTTTCTTCTAGTGCTGTGAGATCGGGAATTTTTACCATCCATTCGGGAGGAATGCTGAGTTTGGGTGCTTCGAGTATGAATAGCAGCCGTTTTGCTTGTTGGCGGGTTTCTAGGCGCGGATGGCGGGTGAGTTGGCGACAAAGCCCGATCGCATCTTCTGTGTTACCAGAGGCTTCGTAGGCTGTCACTAGCCACATTTGCACTTCGCCACCTAGACGGGAACCGCGATCGACTAAACCTCTGGCTGTTTCCAAACTTTTGACAGCTTGAGCATATCGACCACTCTCAAAGGCGACTTTGCCAGTTTGGTATTCATTCTGAACAATTTCTAGCTTTTCTGAAGTCACCTGATTCCACCCAATCCCCAAATTTTACTACCCACATCCGCCAAATACTAGAATTCGCTGTTGTTTTGCGACATACTGGACTCGTTGTCGCGTTTGGAACCGAGCAGGTCTAACTGGTCTACCCTAATTACGGGTTTGGAGCGATTTGCTCCGCTATTACGATCCTGCCAGCGATCGAACTTTAAAGAGCCTGTGACTCCAATTAAAGAGCCTTTGCGAACATAGTCAGCAGCAATCTGGGCTGTTTTGCCCCAGATTTCCAGATTGAACCAGTCTGTTTGTTCGTCTGGGTTGCGCGATCGCCGTCTCACTGCCAGAGTTAAACTGCACTTAACTGTACCCGATTCAAAATATTTCACGTCCGGGTCGCCACCGACGCGGCCGACCAAAGTTACAACATTAATGCTCATAAAATTTTTCAGGAATGAGGTCTATCCATACTGTATTGACATACTCACCGCCCGTCATAAGTGCGGTGATTCTTGACACATCATTTCAACTTGCTAACGAATTAGTCTTACGGTCGATCCGTGTCCGTTTAGAGTCTCCCAATGCCCTAGGGCGACTTTTTTGTTGTTTCCGCAAGTACAAAATACTTGTTTTGCATTTCTGGGTTGGATTTCCATTGCCCTTTTGCTTCCCCTGTTTCTAATCTCAACTCTGACAGGACTTTCAACCTTGCTATTTGTTTCGGAGTATCTTTGATCCGGGCGGGTCTGTGACCATATAAAGTATAATAATACTTTTAAACTGAACCATCAACAGGAAAAAATCAAAATTAAAGCCGTCCTAAAAGCACGGGGCTTGTATCCCATTTTCTTGGTCAAAATCTTATATCTGTTACCCGTTATCTCTGTACTTACATCCAAACACCCCTGGGAATGACAATGGTAACAGCACTGATACAAGCTTCATCCTGATTTTACACCCACTTACCAGAACACATTGATGGTAACGGTAGCGGTAACAGAGTGGTCGATCTCCTTCGACTACGCTGACTCAACCGTGTAGTGGCACCAGGGAGTTTAAGTGCAACAATGTACAGCTTTGACTAGACTCAGGATGAAAAACGTAATAGAATCCACCTCGGTTACACTTTTGTAACAACATTATTGCACACAATAGTATTTTAGTTTGGGGGGGTACAAATCAGTGGGTCTTCTCAATCGATTTTCCTTATCTAGAAACGATATGGGTATCGACCTCGGTACTGCTAACACGCTCGTTTATGTATCTGGCAAAGGTATAGTTCTCCAAGAACCTTCTGTAGTTGCGATCGATCAAGACCTGAAAATACCGTTGGCTGTGGGAGAAGAGGCGAAAAAAATGCTTGGGCGAACGCCTGGGAATGTGATCGCTGTTCGACCACTCCGCGATGGAGTGATTGCTGACTTCGATACGGCGGAACTCATGCTCAAGACTTTTATTGGTCGGGTTCGTGGTAAAACTTTATCTCAGCCTCGGATCATCATTGGCATCCCCAGCGGTGTCACCGGTGTTGAGAGGCGGGCGGTGATTGAAGCGGCAACTCAAGCTGGTGCTAGCGAGGTCCGCTTAATTGACGAACCCATCGCAGCAGCGATCGGAGCCGGATTGCCTGTGGCGGAGGCGACGGGCAATATGATTATAGACATCGGCGGGGGCACGACGGAAGTTGCGGTTTTGAGTTTGCAAGGTACCGTCATCAGCGAGTCAGTCCGGGTTGCCGGTGATGAACTCAACGAGGCGATTATCCAATACGTCAAAAAAGTTCACAATTTGGTCATCGGCGAACGTACTGCTGAAGAAATTAAAATTCAGGTGGGTTCAGCATATCCAACGGCTGAGGATAACGAAGTGGTGATGGAAGTGCGGGGTTTGCACTTACTGTCTGGTTTGCCACGAACTGTTACCATTAAAGGTCCTGAAATTCGCGAAAGTATGTCGGAACCGCTTTCAGTAATTGTGGAAGCTGTGAAGCGTACTTTGGAGCGGACACCCCCGGAATTAGCGGCAGATATTATTGACAGGGGAATTATGCTGGCAGGCGGTGGGGCTCTGATGAAAGGTTTAGATACTCTGATCAGTCACGAAACAGGAATTGTGACTCACGTTGCAGCAGACCCTCTGTGCTGCGTGGTTTTGGGAGCTGGTCGGGTATTGGAAAACAAAATGTTGGAACGGGTCTTTAGCGGGCAGTCGCGGTAATTGTAGTTAACAAATTTGGGATTTTGGATTTAGGAATTTGGCTGCCATCTAAACTCTAAAATCCTGACAAAACAATTTTAAAGTTTGAAATTATGCTAAAAAACACACTCCGCAGGTGGTGGGATCTGCGATTGCCAATTGCACTTTTAGGTTTAGCTGTAACTGCTGCTTGGGGAGTTCGGCAAACACAAGGTACGGCAATGTTTGAAGTCTACAATTTTGTGACTCGCCCCTTTCATGCCAACGGCTCTGGGCAAGAACAGTTAATCTTGGCCCGCACTCAGGAATTGCAAGCACAGTTATTAGAATTAGAAACTCAAAACCAGAAACTAAAAGAGCTTTTAAACTATGTTTCTGGTCAGAAAAAGAAAGGGGTCGTAGCTCCTATTATTGGCCGTAGTGCCGACCATTGGTGGCAACAGGTCACTTTGGGTAGGGGCAGTAATGATGGTATTAAAACTGATTTTACTGTGATGGGTCCAGGTGGCTTGGTCGGCCGCGTTGTGAGCGTTACTCCTAATACTAGCTTGGTACTTTTAATCAGTGACCCTACGAGTCAATTAGGTGTGGCAGTTACTCGGACTCGCCATATGGGTTTTCTGCGGGGTAAGGGAAAAAATAAAGCTGTGATGGAATTTTTTGATAATGTTCCTAATGTTAAACCTGGGGATGTGGTTTCAACTTCTTCTTTTAGTCAGTTGTTTCCTGCTAGTTTGCCGGTGGGAAAAGTGGTTTCGGTGGATATGAATAAAACTCCGGCTCCTGAAGCTATGATTGAGTTTTCTGCACCGATAAATTCTCTGGAGTGGGCGGTGGTGTATCCTCATTCTAAGGAAACAGAGAAACCAGACAAAAATGCTTCGGAATCTCCAACTTCTACACCGCAAGGGGGAGTTGAGAAAAAATGAAGTCTTTACGTCGGATGTCTTCGCGATCGCGTCAATTTCTTAACTTCACCGTCACTTTTACTTCTGTGCTTCTGTGTTTGCTAATTTTGCCCACCCGTATGCCGGGAATGGAACTTTTGGGTATTAGTCCAAACTGGCTGTTAATGTGGGTGGTAGCTTGGAGTATTAAGCGGAAACGCACAATTTGGGGCGCTGCCTGTATGGGGCTGGTTTTGGGATTTTTGCAAGATGGGATGACTGCTCCTCATCCCAGCCACGCTGTGAGTTTGGTGATTGTAGCGGTACTCACGGTTGTTTTGCTGAAAACTTGGTCGATTCCGGCGGATATTGTGGAGAGAGATCCGATTCCGATCGCCTTAATTGTGTTTGGGATGGCTTTGTTGGCGGAAACGGTGATGGGGATTCAATTTTTTGCCATGGGCGATCGGGCTTTAATGGACATTTGGATGGATCATCAACGAATTGCGTTGTGTTCTGCTATTCTCAGCAGTCTCTGGGCTCCCGTGCTTTATTTTCCCCTGAATCGTTTGTGGGAAATGACCAGGAATTTAGAAAAATCGTGAACAACGGCTAAAAAAAATAAAATCTCCAAAACCCCGATTTATTTAATAAATCGGGGTTTTATCAACATTCCTGGACGCAAAAAACCCGGTTTAGTGTTGCAGCCTGAGATATCAGTTGCGCTTAAACCCGTCCTCTGGAACCTAATAAGTGATGAACGGCAATAATCAAGTCGCTGAGGATAAAACTGGGCTGGTATTGTTGTAGTTGATGACGACTGCGAATGCCACAGGTAACGGCAATTGTCGGTATTCCCAATGCTTGTCCTGCCAGGATATCTGCTTCGGTATCTCCGATCATCCAAGCACTACCTAGAGATGACTGAAATTCTTCGGCAACTTCAGCCAATAATTCGGTTTTTAAGGCGGTATAGTTGTGATAAGCTGCATCGGCCATCTGAGTTCCGCAAATACTGGTAAACAGTCTGGCTAAACCGTAATTCTGTAAAATTTGAACGGCTTGATGTTTTGGCCGCAAAGTGACTAATACCAGTCTGACACCACGAGAATGAAGCAGGGCGATCGCCCATTGCACTCCCGGCTGGATACGATCTAAGTGCAACAAGTCCGGCTGATTGACAATGCGACTGACGCATCCGAGAAAAACTGCAATTTCTTCTCCACTCAAACCCGAACTTTTGGCAATTTCAGTATCCGGCACCCGATTTTGCTTCATTTGCCAAAACTGCTGTTTGCTGAGTATTTCCAGGTTGAGGTTGATGCCCCGGATCAGATACACCGCCTGAGTGTCTGCTAATCCCTGTTTATATGTGGTGTAGTAGCGATCGGATACATCGACGATCGGTCCGTCTAAATCGCAAAATACAGTCATTGGGGCCGACGATTCCGCCTCTGAATGTACCTTGTACTGAGCGTTTTCCGATTCCGCAGCGGGTGCAATTAACATAAAACCTTAAGTAAATCAAGAGTAGCCATACATTTCTTTACTTTAGCAAGAAAGTCATAAGTTATAATACAAAAATTTAAGTTACATCATTAAAAAAACCTATTAATTTTTTAATAGATAATTGCTGTGATAGCATGGCTAGTCAGGCTGAGTTCGCTATTGTGGCAGATGGGCGATCGGTCTGTTCATGGATAAATTCGATAAATTTAATCAATTCCATGCAAAAAGCGCTTTTTGTGGTTGTTGATATCCGCTTTAACCATTAAACTTTAGCTAGACAGACGGGAATCCCCACACTATACCGTCTCGGTTAGTGTGGGATGAAAGGCGTGTGAGGTGAGGATTCCATCTGTTCACAATCTCAAAGCATAGCTTTGAGGAGTGGGCGGATGGATGACGAGACCAACAAATCCTGGTAAAATAATACTAACA